>CAZXYB010000007.1:0-16653 GCA_964644855.1 uncultured Atribacterota bacterium
TTTTAAAAATCTATTGACTTTTTTAGAGTATATGTTATTCTTTAAAAAGATTAATCAATCAGTCCATTAGTCCAATGTTAGAATAAAGATTTATCATTTTAAAGAGGAAGTCTTTTATGAAAATTGAGATTGATAAGAAAAGCGGAATTCCTTTATATCTTCAAATAAAACACCAAATTAAAAAGTTGTTAGAAAGCGGCGATTTAAAAGAAGGAGAGCAACTACCTACCGAAAGAGATTTATCAGAAAAATTGCAAGTTAGTAGAAATACAGTAAGTATGGCCTACAAAGAATTAGTATTGGAGAATACGATACTATCTATCCCGGGGAGGGGAACTTTCCCTAATCCGAAAACCTCTAAGTTTACCAAATCCAAAACGAATAATAATCTATCAAAAATAGAAGAGATTATTGATGTTAGCATTAACGAAGCCCTGGAGTTAAATTTTGAGTTAGGCGAGTTCAAAAAATTAGTAAATAGGAAAATAAAAGAAAAAGAAAAATTATTAAAAAACATTAACATAGCTTTTATTGAATGTAATCAGGAGCAATTGTATTTTTTTACTAAAGGGATAGAATTAGGAACCGGTATTTCCATAATTCCTATATTGATAGATGAGATTTATAAAGAACCAGATACTTTTAGAGAAAGAATTAAATCTATAGATTTAGTAGTTACTACCTTTTTTCATTATGGCGAAGTTAAAAAATTTCTTGTCGATCAAAAACAGAGGGTTCTCGCCATCGCCTTAGATCCCCTAATGGAGACTATGGTGAACGTTGCTCATTTATCTTCCAAAGATAAAAATATTGGCCTGGTTTGTATTACTGATAAGTTTGCCCAAAGAGTTTTTCAATCTATAAAACAGGCAGGAGTAAAATTCTTAAGTTTTAAATTTACTACTTCTCATGATAAAAACGAAGTAAAAAAATTTTTAGCCAACAAAGATATTGTGATAACCTCTCCTGGGAGAAAGAATGAAGTAAAAAAAATAATTTCCCCCCAAATTCCCCTTATTGAGTTTATTTATGTTCCCGACAAAGGCTCTATGAGTATGTTAAAATTAGCCATTTTAGATATTAAAAGAGAAGGAGGCATATCAGAGAAGATATGAAGCAAAAAAAAATATTTGAAGTTTATCAAAATAATTCAGTAAAGATATCAGTTCGTAGAGAGTGGTGTAAATCATGTGGTATCTGTATTGAATTTTGTCCCAAGGATGTATTAATCCCTGATGATCAAGGGAAACCTATTCCTGAAAATATTGATGCTTGTATAAAATGCGGTCTTTGTGAATTGAGATGTCCGGATTTTGCTATTACAGTAGAAGGAGTGGAAGAGAAAAATGAATAATCAAAAAAAGAGAAATAATATAAAATTGTTACAGGGGAACGAAGCCTGTGTTGAAGGAGCGCTGTTGTCTGGAGTTAAGTTTTTTGCCGGTTACCCCATAACTCCCTCTTCGGAGATAGCTGAGGGAATGGCTAAAAAATTACCTAAAATTGGCGGAAAATTTATACAAATGGAGGATGAAATTGCCAGTATGGCTGCGGTAATTGGTGCTTCTATAGCTGGATTAAAATCTCTGACTGCTACTTCAGGTCCTGGAATGTGCTTGAAACAAGAAAATTTGGGTTTTGCCATTATTAACGAAATACCCTGTGTAGTAGTTAATGCTCAAAGAGGAGGACCGAGCACCGGGTTACCTACTAAGCCATCTCAGGGTGATATGATGCAAGCAAGATGGGGAACTCATGGGGATCATCCTATTATAGCCCTCGCACCTTCCACCGTTAATGAAATACTTACCTTAACTATTAAAGCATTTAATTTTAGTGAAAAATATAGAACACCAGTAATTTTACTCCTGGATGAAGTAATCGCCCATATGCGGGAAAAGGTAGAAATTCCTGCTCCGGAAAATATTGAAGTGATAAACCGAAAAAAACCTACCGTTCCCCCTGAAGAATACTTACCTTTTAAACCTGATGAAGACGGAGTTCCTCCTATGGCCAACTTTGGAGAAGGATACCGTTATCATATAACTGGTTTGGTTCATAATTATAAAGGTTTACCTACTTCTAACTCCCAGGAGATAGATACTTTTATAAGGCGTTTACATGATAAGATTCAGAAGAATATTAAAGATATAATAATTAACGAAAAATATTTTTTAGATGATGCTAAAATTGCTTTAATTGCTTATGGTTCAGTAGCAAGAGCTGCTGAGAGAACGGTAAAATTAGCTCGAGAAGAAGGATTGAAAGTAGGTTTATTGAAATTATTAACTATTTGGCCTTTCTGTTTTGAAGAAGTAAACAGGCTGGCTCAGCAGGTAGACCTAATTATAGTTCCGGAAATGAATTTAGGTCAAATGGTTTTAGAAGTAGAAAGAGCATCCCGGGGAAAATGCCGGGTTGTGCCTTATGGCCGGGTAGATGGTGAATTAATTAATCCTATAGAGATATTAGGGAAGATTCGGGAGGAGATAGAGAAATGAAGACTATAATCGATAATTATATTAGAGAAGAGATGTTTCCCAATATGTGGTGCCCAGGCTGCGGTAATGGTATTGTTTTAGGAGCTATTATTAGAGCTATAGACGAACTAAAATGGGATAAAAATGAAATTGTAGCAGTTTCTGGTATCGGATGCTCCAGCCGAATTACCGGATATGTAGATTTTTGTACCATGAATACTACCCACGGGAGAGCTTTGCCTTTTGCTACCGGCATAAAAATGGCTAAACCTGATTTAAAAGTAATAGTAGTTATGGGAGATGGAGATTGTTCAGCTATCGGAGGAAACCATTTTATCCATGCTGCGCGGCGTAATATCGACTTAACTGCTATAATTATTAATAATATGATATATGGAATGACCGGAGGTCAATATTCGCCCCTTACTCCTACCGGCAAATTTGGTTCTACTGCACCTTATGGAAATATTGATCAAGCTTTTGATTTAGCCGAACTGGCTGCTGCAGCAGGTGCAAGCTATGTGGCTCGAGGAACGGTTTATAATGCTCGACAATCGTCTTCTTTTATAAAAAAGGCTTTAGAAAAAAAAGGATTCTCAGTAGTAGAAATAATATCTGATTGCCCCGTATCTTATGGTAAAATGAATAAAATGAAATCGCCGGTTGATATGTTAAAATGGATAAAAGATATAAGTGTTTCCAAAAATGTATGGGAAAGGCTTTCCTCTGATGAAAAGAAGGAAAAATTTGCTATAGGTGAGTTTCTAAATATAGATAGACCAGGCTATACTGAACGATATGAAGAGATTATCAAAAAGGCTCAAGAGATGGGAGGCAATAAATGATGAAAGAAAGACTTGAAATATGTTTAAGCGGTTCCGGAGGACAGGGGTTAATTTTAGCCGGTATAATTTTAGCCGAAGCAGCTGGCATATATGACGGAAAAGAAGCAGTTCAAAGTCAGTCTTACGGGCCGGAAGCCCGAGGAGGAGCCAGTAGGTCAGAAGTGGTTATAAGTAATAATACGATAGATTATCCTAAAGTAATAAAATCGGATATTCTTTTAGCTCTAACTCAGACTGCTTGTGACAAATATGTTAAAAATTTGAATAAAGACGGTATACTGGTTGCTGATTCTACATTGGTAACCGAGATTCCTGATATCTCAAATAAAATTTATTTATTTCCCATTACTGAAACAGCTCAAAAAAAATTTGGAACAAAATTAGTTACCAATATTATTTCATTAGGCATAATTGTAGGGTTAACTAAAGTGGTTTCCCAAGAAGCTATTCAAAAGGCAGTGTGTTCCAGGGTTCCAGTTAAAGCAAAGGAACTAAACGAAAAAGCATTACTCCTGGGATTTGATATTGCTAAAGATTTAAAAACAAAAAAACAGGAAAGCAAGTAATAAGAAATAATAATTTGCGAAAAAGGAGATTAAGGATAAAATGAAAATATTAGTGGTAAATAGCGGCAGCTCATCCATAAAATATCAGTTATTTAATATGACTGATGAGTCAGTACTGGCTAAAGGGTTGGTGGAGAGGATTGGAATTTCTGATTCAATTATCAATCATTATCCTTCTAATGGGCAACCGGTTATAACCCATCGGGATATTCCTAACCATAGGGCAGGGATAAAATTGATGATGAATGCCTTACTTCATCAAGAATATGGAGTAATTAATGATGTATCAGAAATATCAGCGGTAGGCCATAGGGTAGTTCATGCCGGGGAGAAATTTTCCGGCTCAGTTTTACTTACCGAAGAAGTTATGGATGCCTTAAAAGAATGTATCGAGCTTGCCCCTTTACATAACCCGCCTAATATTTTAGGGATAGAAGTCTGTAAAGAGCTAATGCCCGGAGTACCCCAGGTGGGAGTATTTGATACTGCTTTTCATCAGACTATTCCGGAATGTGCTTATCTCTATGGTATCCCTTATAAATTTTATAAGAAGTATAAAATAAGAAGATATGGATTCCATGGAACCTCACATAAATACGTGGCTCAAAGAGCAGCAGATATTTTAAAAAAACCTATAGAAGAACTTAAAATAATTACCTGCCATCTGGGGAATGGCTCAAGCATTACTGCTGTAAAAAACGGAGTTTCTATAGATACCAGTTTGGGCTTTGGGACAGTTGCCGGTATAATTATGGGGACTCGTTGCGGAGATGTTGATCCGGCAGTTATTCCTTTTTTAATGGATAAAGAAAACCTAACTGTAAAGGATATTAATAAGATTCTCTATAAAGAAAGTGGATTTTTAGGCCTATCGGAAGGGATTTCAAGTGATAAACGAGATTTAAGAGAAAAAGCAAATCAGGGTGATGAAAGAGCCATAAGAACTATCTCTGTTTTTACTTATGGCATAAAAAAATATATCGGAGCTTATGCAGCAGCTATGGGCGGACTTGATGCTATTATTTTTACAGCGGGGATTGGAGAAAATTCTCAAGAAACCAGAGCCGAGGCCTGTGAAGGATTAGAATTTTTAGGGGTAAAAATTGACCTGGAGAAAAATAAAGTTCGTGGTAAGGAAGCCATTATAAGTGATAATGATTCAAGAGTAAAAGTTATGGTAATTCCTACTAATGAAGAGTTAATGATTGCTAAAGATACAGCAGAAATTTCAGCAAGTCTATAGTAGTAATTGGGTAAAATTTAGGAAGTAAAATGTACAAAGTATTTAATAAAGAAAAATTACACAAAACTATATATTCGATGTGGATAGAAGCACCAGAGGTGGCTCAATCAGTCCAGCCCGGTCAGTTTATCATTTTAATGATTACTGAAAAAGGAGAACGAATCCCCTTAACGGTTGCTGATTTTAACCGGGAAAAGGGACTGATCCGCATCGTCTTTCAGATAGTAGGTAAGACCAGTGAGGAACTTTCCACCTTAGAAGAAGGAGATAAACTGTTTTCTTTTATCGGGCCTTTAGGTAAAAAGACTGAAATTGAAAATTACGGTAAAGTAATAACTGTTGGCGGAGGAACCGGGATCGCCTGTATCCATCCGATTGCCCGTGCTCTAAAAGAAGCCGGGAACGAAGTTATTTCCATTATTGGAGCCCGTAACAAAGAACTTGTTATCATGGAAGAGGAGATAAGAAAAGCCTCCTCAGAATTGATTGTTACTACCGATGATGGTAGTTATGGCCGAAAAGGCTTTGTCACTCAAGTTTTAAAAGAACTCTTAGATAAGGATAAATCAATCAAGAAGGTATGGACTATCGGACCACCCATCATGATGAAAGTGACCTGTGACACCACCAAACCTTATCCGGTAGAAACTATAGTCAGTTTAAACAGTATTATGGTAGACGGTACCGGAATGTGTGGTTCCTGTAGAGTTACCATCGGGGGAGAGACCAAATTTGTCTGTACCGATGGTCCGGAATTTGATGGCCAATTAGTAGACTGGGAAGAATTTTCCAATCGTCTTTCCCGTTATAAAGGCTCAGAAAAAAAATCCTGGGAGCTTTACGAACATACCTGTACCTGCGGAAGGAGGACCAATTAATGGCTGAAATGATACCTCCCAAAGAAAGGATGCAAAGAGAACAGATTTCTATGCCCCAGCAAGAGCCCAAAGAGAGAATTTGTAATTTTAAAGAAGTACCCTTGGGTTATTCCCAAAAACAGGCTATCTATGAAGCCCAAAGATGTCTGCAGTGTAAAAATCCTAAATGTATAAAAGGCTGTCCGGCAGAGATTAACATCCCCCAGTTTATCAAAAAGATAGTGGAAGAAGATTTTGCCGGAGCCTATTTAGAAATATTAAAGACCGATGCCCTTCCGGCCATAACCGGGAGAGTATGTCCTCAAGAAGAACAGTGCCAGAAATATTGTATCTTAGAAAAACAAAAAAAACCGATAGCTATCGGTAGATTAGAACGCTTTGTGGCTGATTGGGCCCGCGAAAATAACATTCACGGAAAGTTACCGAAGATTAGTAGGAAAGAACAGAAAGTAGCCATAGTGGGTTCTGGTCCTGCCGGACTTACCTGTGCCGCGGATTTAGCTAAATTAGGCTACCAGTTAACCCTTTTTGAAGCCTTACACCAACCCGGGGGAGTCTTGGTCTATGGTATTCCTGAATTCCGACTTCCTAAATCGATAGTAAAATATGAGGTAAAAGAAATTGAAAAATTAGGAGTGAAAGTGATAACTAATTTTGTAGTAGGTGCTACTAAGAGTGTAGATGAACTAACCCGGGAATTTGATGCCGTCTTCTTAGCCAATGGAGCAGGAGCACCCCGGTTTATGAATATCCCCGGAGAGAATTTAAACGATGTTTATTCTGCCAATGAATTTCTTACTCGTTCTAATTTAATGAAAGCTTATACTTTTCCGGAATATGATACCCCCATTAAGATAGGCAAAAGGGCAGCTACTATCGGAGCAGGAAATGTGGCTATGGATTCAGCCCGTACAGCCTTAAGGTTGGGAGCCGAAAAGTCTTATATTGTCTATCGCAGGTCCCGAAAAGAAGTTCCGGCTCGGGCAGAGGAAGTCCATCACGCTGAAGAAGAGGGAATTATCTTTAATTTTCTTACTCTCCCTGTTAAAGTATTAGGTGATGATAAAGGTAATGTTGTGGGAATGGAATGTCTAAAGATGGAATTAGGTGAACTGGATGATTCAGGTCGAAGAAGACCTATACCTATTCCCGGTTCTAATTTTACAATCGAGGTAGATATGGTTATAGATGCCATTGGAACCTCAGC
Source organism: uncultured Atribacterota bacterium (assembly GCA_964644855.1). Taxonomy (GTDB): domain Bacteria; phylum Atribacterota; class Phoenicimicrobiia; order Phoenicimicrobiales; family Phoenicimicrobiaceae; genus Sediminicultor. The sequence goes on from CAZXYB010000007.1 coordinate 7,220, forward strand.
TAATCCTATTGTAGCCCGCAGTGCTACCGGAGTCAAGATTAACCAGTGGGGTTATTTTATTGTAGATGACAAAACCAGCGCAACTACCAAAGAAGGAATCTTTGCCGGAGGAGATATTGTCAGAGGCTCGGCTACCGTAATCTCTGCCGTAGGAGATGGTAAGGTAGCAGCTCGAGCAATTGATAAATATCTTAATACAGGAGGCAGTTTAAGGAAAAAATAATAGTCAGAATAATTTCAAAATAGGGAGATAAGTAGCAAAGAAAAAAAGAGGATTTTTGGTATTAGTTAGTAAGAATTATATGTAAATAGAATTAAAAAATTCATTTAGGAGGATTTTGTAAAATGACTAAAGAAAGAAACCCGTTTAAAATTGTACAGGCTCAATTTGACCATAATGCAGAAGTTTTAGGACTGGATCCTGCTTTGAGAGAATTTATGAGAGAACCGGAGAGAGAATTAAAAGTTCGCATTCCGGTGGATATGGATGACGGAACAACTAAAACCTTTACCGGTTTCAGAGTTCAACATTCAAGTGCAAGGGGACCCGCAAAAGGCGGTATTAGATTTGCAGAAGAAGAGACTATAGATATGGTAAAAGGTTTAGCTGCCATGATGGCCTGGAAATGTGCAGTCGTAGATATTCCTTTAGGTGGATCAAAGGGAGGGATTATTGTTGATCCCAGAAAATTATCCGAGAGAGAAACAGAAAGACTTTGCCGTGGTTGGGTAAGAAAAGTTTACGATATAGTTGGTCCCGAAATGGATGTTCCTGCACCTGATGTTGCTACTAACTCTCAAGATATGCTCTGGATAATGGATGAATATGATACTCTTGCCAGATCTCGTAAGCCCGGGTTTGTTACCGGTAAATCTGTTGGAGTCGGAGGTTCTTTGGGTAGAACAGAAGCCACCGGTTATGGTGTTATTTATTGTGTTCGTGAATCATTCAAAAGATTAGGTTTAGATTTTAAAGGTGCTACTGCTTCTATTCAGGGGGCCGGTAATAATGCACAATATTGCTGTGACATGTTTACTAAATATGGTGGGAAGGTAATAGCTATGTCTTGTTGGGATTCTAAAGATAAAAAAGCATATACTTATAGCTGCGAAGACGGGATTGAACCTAAAGATTTGTTTGCACCCGGAACATTGGATAAATTTGGAACCGTTAACCTTAAAAAGGCAAAATCTTTTGGTTGGAAACAAGAAGATGCTGATGCCTGGTTGAAAAAACCAGTAACTGTGCTTATTCCTGCTGCTATGGGAAATGCAGTTACCGAAGAGAACGTAAATGATATTAATTTTGATACAGTTAAAGTATATGCCGAGGCTGCTAATACACCAACTACTTTAGAAGCAGATGAAATAATTAAAGAAAAAGGTGTTTATGTTATTCCTGATTTCCTTTGCAATGCTGGGGGAGTAACTGTTTCTTATTTTGAAGAAGTTCAAAATAATATGAATTATTATTGGTCAAGAGAAGAGGTTTTAGAAAAACTCGACCGTATTATGACCAATGCTTTTAATGCAGTTGCGGATTTAGCAGAAGAGAGAAAATGTTATACTCGTGATGCTGCTTATCTTATTTCTCTTCAAAGAGTAGCAAGAGCAATAGAAGGTAGAGGCTGGGTAAAACCTAAAAAGTAAAGATAGTATCGAGTATATAGCAAAGATAATAGTAATCAAGAGACAGAAATTGTACTCTTTATTCCCTCTCCCCTTCGGGGGAGAGGGTTAGGATGAGGGGGAAAACAAACGCAATACGTACCACGCAATACGCGATACGAGATATTTTGGGAGAAGGTAATTAAAAGTGGAGATATTTGCTTTAATAGGAGAAAGTGGAACCGGTAAAAGTTATAAGGCCTTGTTGGTTGCCCATAAATATAATATAGATTATATAATCGATGATGGTCTTTTAATAAGAAAGGATAAAATATTAGCCGGACATTCTGCAAAAAAAGATAAGAACAGAATTCAAGCAATTAGGACAGCTATTTTTGAGGAACCCTCTCATACTCACGAAGTGATAGAGGTAATAAAAAAAGCTAAACCAGCGAAAATACTAGTTATTGGAACATCGGTCAGGATGATTGATAAAATTATTAAAACTTTAGAATTGCCGCCCCCTAAAAGAATTTTAAAGATTGAAGATATTTCTAGCGAGAAAGAAATTGAGGAAGCAAAATCCGTTAGATTGAAAGAAGGGAAGCATGTTATACCTTTACCCGGAATCGAAGTACAAAGAAAATTCCCGGTAAATATTTTAGAATCATTGGAGATATTTTATAAGAGAAGATATAGTAAAAGGAAAATTGGCGAAAGAGCAATAGTAAGGCCGCCTTTTAGTTATTTTGGAAAATTATATGTTTCCGAAAATGCAATTTTAGATATAATTATTTATACACTTAAAAATTTCAAAGAAGTTGTAAAATTGGGTAAATCACAAATCAGTATTAAAGAAGAAGGTATTTTAGTAAATATTAATTTAGTGCTTAAATATGGGGAAAATATCCCCCAGGTTGGATTAAAAATTCAAAAAAGTCTTAAAAAAGAATTAGAATATATAACTGGCATAAATGTCATTTTAATAAATATTTTTGTTTATAATTTGAAATATTGAATAGCGGATAGCGTTTAGCATAGAGCGTATAGAGCTTATTTAGATGGTTGATTAGTTTTTTTGTTGCGCATTACTCATTACTTATCACCGTGTTTTAAACGCAATACTCGATACGCGATGCGCGATACTACTATTTGAGAGGTGTAAGATGTTTGATAAAGAAGAAATGAAAAAAATTAAACAATCAAAGAAAGAATGGGAAAACAATGTTGTACAAAAAACCCTTGAACGTTTTCCTGAAAGAAAAGATAAATTTGTTACCGGTTCAGGGAAAGAGGTTGAGCGTCTTTACACCCCTGTAAATTTAGAGGAGTCTGACCATAATAAAGACCTGAATTTCCCTGGACAATACCCTTATACCCGCGGGGTGCAACCAACTATGTATCGAGGCCGATTTTGGACTATGCGTCAATATGCCGGTTTTGGAACAGCAGAAGAATCTAATAAGCGTTATAAATATCTGTTGGATCAAGGACAAACCGGATTAAGTGTTGCTTTTGACCTACCCACGCAAATTGGTTATGATTCAGATAACGATATGTCCTTGGGAGAAGTAGGAAAAGTAGGCGTAGCCATAGATTCTTTAAAAGATATGGAGATGTTATTTAATGGGATTCCCCTTGATAAAGTAAGCACTTCAATGACCATAAATGCTCCTGCACCCGTACTTTTAGCCATGTATATTGCAGTAGCAGAAAAACAAGGAGTTGCTCCCGGTAAACTAAAAGGGACTATTCAAAACGATATACTAAAAGAATACATTGCTCGGGGAACCTATATCTTTCCTCCAATCCCCTCGATGAGATTAATTACCAATATCTTTGAATTTTGTTTTAAAGAGATGCCCCTATGGAATACCATTAGTATAAGTGGATATCATATCCGAGAAGCTGGATCCACAGCAGTTCAAGAAGTAGCCTTTACTTTGGCAGATGGAATAGCTTATGTCGATGCAGCAATAAAAATCGGATTGAAAGTTGATGATTTTGCTCCAAGATTATCTTTTTTCTTTAATGCTCATAATGATTTATTAGAGGAAGTAGCGAAATTTAGAGCAGCTCGAAGGTTGTGGGCTAAAATTATGAAAGAAAGATTTAAAGCCAAGAATAAAAAATCTTTAATGCTTAGATTTCATACCCAAACAGCCGGCTGTACTTTAACTGCTCAGCAAGCGGATAATAATATTGCTCGAGTTACCATACAAGCCTTGGCAGCAGTATTGGGAGGTACTCAATCTCTTCATACAAATTCAAGAGATGAAGCCCTGGCACTGCCTGCGGAGGATTCAGTAAGGATTGCTCTTAGAACCCAACAAGTATTGGCTTATGAAAGTGGAGTAACTGAAACAGTTGATCCTTTAGCCGGTTCCTACTATGTAGAAACACTAACTAATGAAATTGAGAAGAAAGCCTTAGAATATATTGAAAAAATTGATAAATTAGGCGGAGTTACTCAAGCCATTGAAAAAGGATTTATCCAGCAGGAGATTCAGAATAGTGCTTATCAATACCAGAAAGATATTGAAGAGAGTAAAAGGATAGTAGTGGGTGTTAATAAGTTTAAGATAAAAGAAGGGTCGCCCAAAGGACTTTTGAAAGTTAATCCGAAAGTGGGACGCCGGCAAGTTGAGGAACTTAAAAAGTTAAAAGAGCAAAGAGATAATTATAAAGTAAAAGAGAATTTGAAATTATTAGAGAAGGCTGCAAAAACAAATGCGAATTTAATGCCCTTGATTTTAGATTGTGTAAAATCTTATGCTACATTGGGCGAAGTTTGTGATGTTTTAAGAAGTATCTTTGGTGAATATAAAGAGTCTGTAAAGCTTTAAAAAGTGGAGGAATGAAAAAATGGAAGGGAAAAAAATTAGAGTATTAATAGCTAAGCCTGGACTTGATGGCCATGACCGAGGAGCAAAGGTTGTAGCAAGAGCTCTAAGGGATGCCGGGATGGAAGTAATTTATACCGGATTGCGGCAGACTCCTGAGCAGATCGTGGAAACTGCCATCCAGGAAGATGTAGATGTTATTGGATTGAGTATTTTATCGGGAGCTCATACCCATCTTTTCCCCAAGGTAATGGAACTTCTAAAAGAAAATGATATTAAAGATATTATTGTTATGGGCGGAGGAGTAATTCCCGAAGAAGATATTCCTGAATTAAAAAAGATAGGTATAGCAGAAATATTCACCCCTGGGACCGATACTCGTGATATAATCAAATTTATTAAACAAAAAGTAAAATAATTAATAGCGTAGAGCGTACAGCGTTTAGCGTATAGGGTAGGGGTTCAATTCATCGAACCAGCAAAAAATTACCAAAACGACTTGGAGCGGATAAATCCGAAATTGGCAAAATAGCTCAATTTAAAACCTTGTCAAAGGACCGTCCCCTGACAAGAAATGCGATAAGCAATACGAACAAAAGGTAAGTTAAATGGAAAAAGAAATTGTAGAAAAAATAATTAATGGTGACCGAAGAGCGGCTGCTAAGTTAATAACTTTAGTGGAAAATAACTTTAGCCAAGCTCAGGAGATTTTAAAAAAGCTTTATAATTATACCGGAAATGCTCTGGTAATAGGAATAACCGGTCCTCCTGGTTCAGGGAAAAGCACTGTTACCGATAAAATTACTAAAATTTTACGAGGACAGGGTAAAACTGTTGGAATCATTGCCATAGATCCTACTAGTCCATTTACGGGAGGGGCGTTGTTGGGTGATAGAATTCGCATGCAGGATTTAAGCCTGGACAAAGGTGTTTTTATAAGAAGCATGAGTACTCGAGGACATCTGGGGGGACTTTCCCAGGCCACCCAAGCAACGGTAAAGATATTAGATGCATTGGGGAAAGATATAATATTTATTGAAACAGTTGGCGTAGGCCAATCAGAGGTAGATATAGTTAAAGTAGCTGATACAGTTGTATTGATAAGTATGCCGGGAATGGGAGACGATGTCCAGATTATAAAAGCCGGAATAATGGAAATAGGAGATATTTTTGTAGTTAACAAAGCTGACAAAGAAGGCTGTGAACGTCTAGCTACCGAGATAGGAATGATGTTAGATTTAAACCAAAACAAGAGATGGCGTCCCCCGGTTCTAAAGACTATAGCCACCGACAATGTCGGTATTAAAAAACTTTTAGAAGAAATTGATCGACATATCAGTTATCTAAAGGAAAGCGGAGAATTAGAACAAAGACGCCGGGAGAGTGCCAAGAAAGAGATATTTGACCTTATTCAGGAACAATGGAAAGAAATACTTTCAACTTTTATTGATAATGGATTTATAAATAAGATAGTAACTAAAATAGTAAAGCGGGAAGAAGACCCCTACACTGCAGTGGAGAAATTGTCAAGCATATTAACTCATTCTTATGCACAGGGAGGTGTAAAAAATGTTAGAAAAGATTGATCATATTGGAATCGCGGTAAAAAGTGTTAAAGAAACAGGTGAACTTCTAAGTAATATACTGGGTTTGAAAGTTGTCGGCGAGGAGATTGTAGAAGAACAGAAAGTTAAAGTTGCTTTTCTACCTTTAGGCGATAGTGAATTAGAACTGTTAGAATCTACTTCACCAGAGGGTCCTATTGCCAGATTTATTGAGAAGAAAGGTGAGGGGATTCAACATATTGCTTTCAGAGTTAATAATATTGAAGAAGTATTAGAAAAATTAAAAAAGAAAGGAGTTAGATTAATAGACGAAAAGCCGAGGTATGGCGCTGGTGGAACAAAGATAGCTTTTTTACATCCGAAGAGTACTAATGGTATTCTTATTGAATTATGCGAGAGAGAGGATTAAAAAAAATAGAATCCAGAAGTCAGAATTCAGAATCCAGAAGGCATATTAAAAATTTTTCTGACTCCTGATTCCTGAATTCTGAATATTTAATTGCTTATAAATAGATTATAGAAAGGCGGGGGAAGTAAATTAAATGAAAAAATCAATTGATGATTTAATGAAAAATTTAAGAGAAAAAGAAGAAAAAGTTAAAGCAAGCGGAGGAGAGAAAAGGATAAAAGCTCAACATGAAAAAGGTAAACTTACTGCTCGAGAAAGAATCAATCTTCTTTTAGATAAAGATAGTTTTGTAGAACTTGATATGTTAGTTGAACACAGGTGTAGTAATTTTGGTATGGATAAGATAACTGCTCCTGGTGAAGGAGTTGTAACTGGTTATGGAACTATTAATGGTCGATTAATTTATGTATTTGCTCAGGATTTTACCGTTATTGGCGGCTCATTGGGAGAAATGCACGCTAAGAAGATATGTAAGGTTATGGATATGGCTATAAAAATGGGTGCACCATGTATCGGTGTAAACGACTCTGGTGGAGCTCGTATTCAAGAAGGAGTAGATTCATTGAGCGGTTACGGCCAATTATTTTATCGTAACACCATAGCATCCGGAGTAATTCCCCAAATATCAATAATTGTCGGACCTGCTGCCGGTGGGGCAGTCTATTCTCCAGCTATAATGGATTTTGTATTTATGGTTAAAAATGTAGGTATAATGCATATTACCGGGCCAGCAGTTATAAAGGCAGTTACTGGAGAAGTAGTTACTTCAGAGAAATTAGGAGGAGCGATGACTCATAATAGGGAGAGTGGAGTAGCTCATTTTGCTGCTGAGAACGAAGAGGAAGTCTATCAAATGGTAAGAAAGATGATGGGTTATCTGCCTTCTAATAATATGGAAACCCCTCCATCTATAGAATGCAAAGATGATCCCAATCGAATGGAAGAGGCTCTTTTAAATATTGTCCCTACAGATCCTAATAAACCTTATGAGATGAAAGATGTTATAAAATTAATTGTAGATGATGGAGATTTTTTTGAATCGCATAGATATTATGCTACTAATATGCTTACCGGATTCGCTAGATTAAATGGCCAATCAATCGGTATAATTGCTAATCAACCAAAAGTTTTGGCAGGTTGTTTAGATATAAATGCATCTGATAAAGCAGCGCGTTTTGTCCGATTTTGTGATGCTTTTAATATTCCTATTTTAACTTTGGTAGATGTTCCGGGATTTTTACCAGGAAGTGCACAAGAATATGGAGGGATTATTCGTCACGGAGCAAAACTACTATATGCTTATTCCGAGGCTACTGTTCCTAAAATAACTTTAATCGTTCGTAAATCTTACGGAGGAGCTTACCTGGCGATGTGTGCAAAAGATTTAAGGGCAGATCAAGTAATCGCCTGGCCTACAGCAGAAATTGCCGTAATGGGCTCTCAAGGCGCTGCAAATATTATCTTTAGAAAAGAGATAGCTAAAGCAGATAACCCGGAAAAGGTTCGTCAAGAAAAGATTGATGAATTTCAAGAAAAATTTTCTAATCCCTACGAAGCAGCTAAACGAGGTTATGTGGATATGGTTATTGACCCTCGGGAAACAAGACCACGTCTTATAACTACTTTTGAGATGTTATCTACAAAGAGGGAAACTAGACCGGCGAAGAAACACGGTAATTTCCCGGTGTAAAAGCAGTACCGAGTACATGGTATATAGTATCGAGGCAAGAAAGAAAGAAAAAGATATAAGGTGCCCAATGAATCATGCCCACAGATATCGTAAAAAAAGAAGAATAGATTCCCGCTTCCGCGGGAATGACATGTCGCTTTTAACTATATACTATTCACTAACGACTACTTGACTATTAAAGAAGGAGGAATAAATATGTTTGAAGGAATTAGCGGAGCATTTCTACTTGCCATTATGGATTATCTTTACATTTTTGTTGTATTAGGTGGATTAGCTTTGCTTATGGTAATTGTAGGTAAGGTTGTACAAAATTTTTCAGCAAAAAAGGTAGTTAAAGAAAATAAAATTTCCCCTCAATTAATTGACGCAACTACAGTAAAAGAAAAAGAAGAATTTAATGGTAAATTAATAGCCGTAATTACTGCTGCTGTCGCTTCTTATTTAGAAAAACCAAAAAGTGAATTTAAAATTGTAAATATAAAAAAATATAAGCCAGCAGTTATGGCTCCCTGGACCGTAATAGGGAGACAAGAATTAATGTTAGGGAAAAATACTAAATATTAAGAAAAGGAGAATTTTACATAAAATGAGAAAATATCAAATTAAAGTAGACGGTAAAGTATATGAAGTAGAAGTAGAAGAAATAGGAGCAAATGAATCATCAACCGGAACCATTTCTGCTCCTCAACCGGTTGCTGCTAAAGTGAAAGAAGAGCCGATAAGTCAGAAAGCAGCTAAACCATCATCCAGCCCAGCTCCCGCTAAAGCATCGACTGAAGCAGTAGCCGGAGAACAAGTAGTGGCACCTATGCCTGGTAAAATACTTAGAATAAATGTGAACGAAGGAGATTCAATAAAGGATGGTGATACTTTATTAATTTTAGAGGCTATGAAAATGGAAAATGAAATTTTTGCTAAAGCATCCGGTAAAATTAAAAAAATTAATGTTTCAATAAATGATATGGTAGACACAGGAGATACTTTGGTAATAATTGGTTAGAGAAAAGAAATGAAGAGAGGATTATAAAAATGGGAATATCAGAAAAAATAATAACTATTTTAGCTACTTCTAGTTTTAGTGATTTTACCATAGGTAATTTTATTATGCTTCTTGTTTCAGCGGTTTTATTGTATTTGGCTATAGCCAAAAAATATGAACCTCTTTTATTAGTGCCCATTGCTTTTGGTGCACTTATTGCAAATATACCATTGACTGGTATTAGCGAACCAGGGGGATTATTATTTTATCTTAGTTTGGGAGTGAAGTATGAAATTTACCCTTTATTAATTTTTATGGGTGTTGGGGCGATGACAGATTT
>CAZXYB010000008.1:0-16001 GCA_964644855.1 uncultured Atribacterota bacterium
TTATAAAATATTTAAAAAAACATAATATGGGGCAGAAAATTCGTCAGGAAGGGCCAGATCTTCATCAATATAAAATGGGCACACCTACTATGGGAGGAATAATGGTTATCCTTACTTTAATAACAATAATTTTGCTTCTTGTCCCCTATAACAAATATGTTTTATGGTCCTTAATTATTACCGTTGGCTTCGGACTCATCGGCTTAGTCGATGATTTAATAAAACATTTTAAGAAACGTTCATTGGGTCTTCTTACCATGCAAAAATTGCTTCTTCAAATTGCTCTGGCTCTAATAGTTGCTTATGGTATTCAACAAAATACTGATTTAAGTACAGAAATTTATATTCCTTTTTTGAAAAATAGTATAGAATTAGGATTTATGTTTGTGCCTTTTGTGGTCCTGGTGATGATTAGTTCGGTTAATGCGGTAAACTTAACTGATGGCCTGGATGGGCTGGCTGCTGGCTTGATAATTATTTCTATGGTTAGTTTTGCTTTAATTGCCTACGCCCAAAATATATTGCCTATGAGCATATTTTCATTAATAGTTGCCTTTATTTCTCTCGGCTTTTTGGTCTATAATTTTTTCCCGGCTCAAATTTTTTTAGGAGATGTTGGTTCCTTGGCTTTGGGTGGCGCACTTGCCTCAGTGGCAATATTTACCAGAACAGAATTATTTTTACTGATAATAGGTGGAGTATTTGTACTTGAAACTTTATCAGTGATTCTTCAGGTTATTTCGGTAAAATTAAGAGGTAAAATAATTTTTAAGATGAGTCCTATTCACCATCATTTTGAACTATGCGGCTGGAAAGAGCCTAAAATTATTATTAGATTTTGGATATCGGGAATAATTTTAGCGCTAATTGGATTAGCCAGTATTTAGTATTGCGTTAAGAAATAGTTAGCTAGTTAATTAGTTACTTGGTTAATTAGTTGAAGATTTCGTTTAAATCAGTTTACCAGCTAACCAATTAATTAGCTAACTATACAATAGGGGTTATATTTAATATGTTGACAGAAAAAAGATCTCCTGATTTATGGCTTTTTATAGTAGTAATTTTACTTATGGCTGTTGGCATATGTATGGTTTTTAGTTCAAGTTACATTATGGCTTATAAATGGTATGGAGATAGTTATTATTTTTTAAAAAGACAATTAATTTATGTTATAATAGCTTTAATAGCATTTTTTTTCGCTATATATACTGATTATCATTATTATAAAAAATTTACTCTGCCTATCTTAATTTTATCCATTGCATTGCTATCGATGGTATATGTTCCCAGTATCGGGAGGACTGCCGGTGGAGCAAGAAGATGGATTAAGATAGGATTTTTTTCTTTTCAGCCTTCCGAAATCGCTAAATTTGCTTTAATCTTATACATGGCAGAATCTTTAACCAGAAAACAAGTAAAAGATATTAAAACCTTTATTAGGGGAGTATTACCCCCTTTAATTATTATGTTAGTAATGTTTTTATTAATCTTGAATGAACCAGATTTTAGTACTTCCTTAATTATTTTGGGCATTTCTTTTATTATGTTATTTATTGGGGGGACCAGGATAGTTCAGCTTTATGCCCTGATAGCCGCCGCTATTCCCCTGGGAATTTTGATATTATCAAGAGAAGAATATAGAAGAACTAGATTGCTTTCTTTTTTGGACCCCTGGAAAGACCCTTTGGATAGCGGGTTTCATATAATTCAATCTTTATTAGCCTTAGGGAGTGGAGGGATTTTTGGAATCGGATTGGCGGAGAGTAAACAAAAATATTTCTATCTTCCCGACCAACATACCGACTTCATTTTCTCTATAATTGGTGAGGAATTGGGGTTTATAGGCACTGTGGTAATAATTATTCTCTTTACAATGTTGTTGTGGCGTGGATTCAGGATAGCCTTAGATTCTTCTGATCAATTTGGGACTTTGTTGGCAGCGGGTATTACCTCAATGATAGTTTTTCAGAGCATTATAAATATTGGAGTAGTGACCAAGATGATTCCCACCACCGGCATTACCCTGCCCTTTATCAGCTATGGAGGTTCATCTCTAATTGTAAATATGTTTTGCGCGGGAATTTTATTAAATATTTCCCGCTATAAAGTAAAAGAACAGGGAGCGTAATTGATGGCATTAAAGGTGATAATTTCGGGTGGCGGAACAGGAGGGCATATATATCCTGGAATTAGTTTAGCTTACGAGATAAAAGATAGAGACATAAAAAACGATATTTTATTTGTGGGAACCGAAAGAGGCCTGGAATCAAAACTTATTCCCCGGGAAGGTTTTAAAATTAAAAAAATTAAGGCTCGGGGTATCCAACGGAAAATATGTTTTGAAAATTTAACGGCCATTGTTATTTTTCTGATTTCTTTATTTCAGTCATATAAAATTGTAAAAAAGTATAAACCGGATATAGTTATTGGAACAGGGGGTTATGTGAGCGGTTCGGTTGTTTTAATGGCCGCGATATTAGGTATTCCAACTTTTGTCCACGAGCAGAATGTAATACCCGGGATTACCAATAAATTTTTATCTCGTATTACCAGAGCAACATTTTTAAGCTTTAATCAGTCAAAAGAATATTTTAGCAGTAAAGCAAAATTGATTTTTACGGGCAATCCCCTACGTTTTAAAAATATTAAACGGAGCACAGACAGAGAGTATAAAAAATTTAACCTTGATCCTTCAAAAAAAACTATATTGGTATTAGGAGGTAGCAAAGGAGCAGCTTCAATTAATAGAGCTGTTCTGAGAGGTATCGATTTAATAAAAGAGGTTATAAAAAACGACTGGCAAGTTTTATTGATTAGCGGGCAAAATGATTATGATAACATCATAAAAATGGTGAGAAAAAATCATAAAATATTTTCAGTAGAACCTTATCTGTATGATATTGAAAAAGCCTATACTCTGGCTGATTTAGTAATCTGCCGGGCGGGAGCCACAACTTTAGCGGAAATAGGGGCTTATGGATTACCGGCAATTTTAATACCCTACCCTTATGCAACCCAGAATCACCAGGAAGTAAACGCCAGAATTTTTACAAGAGAAGGGGCTGCGATATTAATTTTAGAAAAGGATTTATCCGATAAGAAGTTAGCCCAGGTTTTACTCGATATATTAAAAGATAAAAATCGATTAGAAATGATGGCCAGGAAGAGTAGAGAATTGGGTAATGAAAATTCAGCTAAAAAGATAGTAGACTATATTTCTGATTACATTAATAAAATTTAAAAAATATAAGAAGTATTTTACCAACAAAGCAGGAAAATTATAAATTTTTATTGAATATAAATATAAGAGTTTGGGGTTCAATCAATTCATATTTGGTTAACGCTTAACCAGTTACTTTGACTAGTTAGTTTTTGATACTAATTCTTTAACTATCTAAGCAGGTGACTAGCTAATCAACTAACCAGATAGATACAATATACGACATACAAATAGGGGTGAAATTATAATTAATGAATGAAAAAAAATTACACATACATTTTATTGGAATTGGCGGATCGGGAATGAGTGGTTTAGCCTCAATTCTTCTTGACTTAGGTTATAAAATCAGCGGTTCTGATATTGTAACTTCAAAGATAACTAAAAGATTGACTGAAAAAGGTGCAACTATTTTTAAAGGTCATAATGAAAATAATGTAGAAGATGCAGATTTGGTAGTAATTTCATCCGCAATCCCCGGATCTAATTCAGAGATAAGGGGTGCTATAGATAGGAAAATTACCATAATTAAAAGGGCTGAAATGCTGGCAAGGCTTATGAATAATAAATATGGAATAGCTGTTGCCGGTACACACGGTAAAAGCACCACTGCTTCTATGATAAGTCTATTATTAGAAAAATGCGGTTTTGATCCTACTGTAGTAGTGGGAGGAGAGCTAAATAATTTTAAAAATAATGCTAAATTGGGGAAAGGAAATCATATAGTTGTAGAAGCCGATGAAAGCGATGGTTCGTTTTTGGAATTGAATCCACACATGGCAATAATTACCAATGTAGAAGATGACCATTTAGATTATTATGAAAACATGCAAAATGTTTTAAAATATTTTAGGAAATTTATTGATAAAGTTCCTGATAATGGGCGAGTTATCTTGTGTAAGGATTGCGATAATGTAAAGAGTTTGGCAAAACAATATGGAAAAAGTCATATTTCTTATGGAATATTTACCGAAGCGGATCTTATGGCAAAAGATATAGAATTAGATAAGTTAAATTCTAAATCAAAGATATACTGGCAGGGCAAAAAAATAGGTGAACTTTATTTAAAAGTTGCCGGATATCATAATATTTTAAATGCTTTAGCGGCAATTGCTGTTGCCCTGGAACTGGGAATAAGTTTTATAGAAATTACTAAAATATTGGAAACCTTTCAAGGGGTACATAGAAGAATGGAAATTGTTGCCAATTTGGACGACAAAATATTAATACTTGATGATTATGCTCATCATCCCACCGAGATTAAGGCAACTTTGAGCGCCTTAAGAAGTAGCTGGCAAGACAGGAGAATAATTGCCGTATTTCAACCTCACCGTTATAGTAGAACTAAACTTTTGGCAGAAAAGTTCGGTATGGCATTTTTTGATGCTGATTGTGTAATTATCAATGATATTTATTCAGCTAATGAATTACCGATATCCGGAATTAGCGGAGAAACCATATTTAAGGAAGTTAAAAAATCTAATCATAAAAAGGTAAAATATTTGCCCTCTAAAGATGATATTTTGAGTTATTTATCTGAAATTGTTCATCCCGGAGATATAATAATAACTATGGGGGCAGGGGATATTTGGACTGTTGGTCAGGAATTGGCCGAACAATTAAATAAAGCAAAGGTGTTTTAATTTTATTTGAAAATGAATATGAATATAGATATTATAAAAAATGAGTGTAAAAAACAAGGAATTGACAGTGTAATTAAATACAACGAGCCATTAAAGAATCATACTTCATTAAGAATTGGGGGGGACGCTGATGTTTTTTGTAACCCTAATAATATCGAAGATTTAAAAAAGCTCGTTTCTATTTCTAAAGAATATAATATACCTTTTCGGGTTATTGGAAACGGAACGAACTTGTTGATTTCGGATAGCGGTATAAGAGGTTTAGTAATCAACCTAAATAAAGGTTTTAAAAAAATAGAATTTTCTGATAAAATTGTAAAAGTAGGTGCGGGAGTTTCATTAGTATATCTGAGTAAAATAGCTTTGAATAGAGAATTGAGCGGATTAGAATTTGCCTGTAATGTTCCCGGAGCTTTAGGCGGAGCTATAATTAATAATGCCAGTTTTAAAGGAAATTGTATGGCAGATGTAGTACAAGATGTAACTTTTTTAACCCGGGAAAATAAAATAGAAAGAACATCCAAATCTAATTTAAATTTTAATTATCGTGAATGTAATTTAAAAGGCAAACCGGTGATAATTTTAGAAGCAACTTTACTGCTGAAAAGGGGGAATAAAGAAGAAATTGAATCTAAAATGAAACAAAATATTGAAATCAGAAAATTCAAACAGCCTTTGAATAAATTAAGCGCGGGGAGTATATTCAAAAATCCGCCTGGTTATTATGCCGGGGAATTGGCAGAAAAAGTTGGAGCGAAGGGATTATCTCGAGGTAAAGCCCAGGTTTCCTCCAGGCACGCTAATTTTATAATAAATAATGGTGGTGCGTTAGCCGGGGATATTTTATATTTGATTGAAGAGATAGAGAAAAGGGTAAAGAAAAATTCTGGAATAAAATTAGAACGTGAAATAGAAATTTTGGGAGAACCTTAAAGGACAGTATATAGTATTTAGTATATGGTAGCATCATGGCGTTGCCGTGATGAATTCAGAAAGAAAGAAATCAGAATAATTTCGTATATTGTATATAGTTAAAACGGAGACCGGGTAGATGAAAAGAACTGACGAGAATGAAGAATGGATGGAAGAAGAAAAGGAATTGGAGAAAGAAGAGGGGGAAGAAGAAAAAAAGGTAGAAGTAGCAGAAGAAGAAGAGGAGGTAGAAGAAGGAGAAAATCATCAGCCTTTAACAGTAAAGATAATCAAAATATTAATTTTTTATTTGGCTATAGCTTTTTTAGGCTGGAATTTTTTTACTTTTATATTTAGCTCAAACTTTTGCAACATCAAAGATGTCATTATCAAAGGCAATGATTGTCTAAGCGAGGATGGAATATTTTGTAAATCCGAGATACAATTAGGCGAAAATATCTTTAAGTTAGATCTAAAAAAATCCAAAGATTCTTTAATGCAGGAACCTTGGATAAAAGAAGTAGAAATAAAACGGATAATACCTGATAAAATTATTATTTCCATAAAAGAAAGAAAACCAGCAGTAATTGTCCATATCGGTGAAGAATATTTTTCCTCCACCAAAGAGGGAATAGTTTTATCTAAAATTGATATACCGGAGGAAGGATTTGGCCTGCCTTTAGTATTGGGGTTAGAACTTGATGAAATAAAAATAGGAGAAATTATAGGTAAACCTGAGTTTAGAACGGCATTAGAGAGTATTAACTCAGCAGAAGTGATACTACCTAAGAAATTTTGCCGGGTAGAAATATTATCCTCGGATGATTTTATGATTTGCAATAAGGGTGATTCTTTAAAAGTTAGAGTGAATGGACCGGAAGAAATTATTAATAAGGAAAATTTGTTAAGGGAAGCCCTGGGAAAAATCGAAAGGGAAAAATTACTAGTAGAATATATTGATATTCGCTTTAAAGGTAGTTTAATAATTAAACTAAAAAAATAATGTTTGTAAAATAAAAGATATTAGTTTATTTACTTTAATTTTTTAATAGTGTATGATATTTCTAAAGCATGCAGGAGGTTATAAATATGGGAGCAGATGAAATTGTAGTTGGTCTGGATATAGGTTCCGGAAAAGTATGTACAGTTATAGGTGAATTAGGTGAAAATGACCAGATAGAAATTATCGGTATAGGTACGTCCCCCTCCTTGGGAATAAGAAAAGGAATAATTATAGATTTGGAACAGGCTATCCAATCAGTAAAAGAATCTATTGAAAGCGCTGAACGTATGGCAGGAATGCGCATTAATTCTGCTTTTGTTTCTATCGCCGGAAGCCATATATCATCTGTAAATAGCAAAGGGGTTATTGCCATTTCCGGAGAATCCCCGGAAATTACAGAAAAAGATATTGAAAAAGTTATAGAAGCTGCTAAGGCAGGAATAGTTTCTTCTGATAAAGAATTAATTCATACTTTAAGCCGCGAATTCATAGTTGACGGTCAAAGGGGAATATCCGATCCGCTGGGAATGTCAGGAGCAAGATTAGAGTGCAAGGTCCATATTGTAACCGGTTCAATTACTGCTGTGCAAAATTTAATTAAATGTGTAGAAGGAGCGGGGCTGGATATTGAAGAAGTAATTTTTGGAACCTTGGCTTCCAGTAATGCGGTTTTAAGTAATGCTGAGAAAGATTTAGGAGTTTTATTAATTGATATTGGTGCGGGAACTACCGGAATAGCAATTTTTATTGAAGGTGGATTGGCTTATTCTGCAGTCTTACCAGTTGGAGGTATCCAAATAACTAATGATTTAACCGTTGGTTTAAGAACTTCTATAGAAGAAGCTGAAAAAATAAAAATTAATTATGGAAGTTCAGTTGAAAATAGTGCTTCTCCTGAAAAATTAATAGAGATTTCCAGTTTAAACGGAAAGGATAAAGTTAAGGTATCCCAAAAGTATTTGGTAGAAATAATTGAGCCCCGGGTAAGCGAGATATTTAGTTTAGTAGGGGCCGAAGTTAGAAAATCTGGGTGTTATAATATGATTCCCGGAGGAATAGTTATAACAGGAGGAAGTTCTTTGCTGCCTGGTATGTCAGAAGTTGCAGAACGGGTCTTGAATTTACCCTCTCGATTAGGGAGACCCCATTATGAAGGGGAGTTGGCAGATATGATAAATGACCCGTCTTATTCTGAAGCAATTGGATTATTGAGTTTTGCTACTGAAAAATATTCTATCGGAAGATCATTTAAATCGACTAAAAGAAAAACAAGAGTAACAAATATTTTTACTAAAATCATCAGCTGGCTGAAAGATTTTTTTTAGTTTTTTTTATTGCCTTTAAATAGGCTAATATTCAATTATTTGTAGGGAGGTTATAGATTGTTTAGCCTTAATAATAAAGTAGGAGAATTTATTGAGATAAAAGTAATCGGCATAGGCGGTGGTGGCGGAAATGCTGTTAATAGAATGATTGATGCGAAATTAGAAGGGGTTAATTATATTTCTGCCAATACTGATGCCCAAGTATTAGCCTTTTCTAACGCAGAACAAAAAATACAAATTGGTAGTAGGATAACCAAGGGTTTGGGTAGTGGATCGAATCCTGAAATTGGCCGTAAAGCTGCGGAAGAAGATAAAGACAGGATTGCCAAAGCTTTAAAAGGAGCAGATATGGTATTCATCACCGCTGGAATGGGAGGTGGGACAGGAACTGGTGGTGCTCCTATCGTTGCTCGGATATCTAAAGATTTAGGTGCTTTAACAGTGGGAGTAGTAACCAAGCCTTTTTCTTTTGAAGGTCATAAAAGAATGAGGCAGGCTGAGGAAGGAATAAAATTATTAAAAGAATGTGTAGATACCTTAATTGTAATACCTAACGATAGATTGCTTCAGGTTGTTGAGGAAAATACTTCTGTATTGGATTCTTTTAAAATTGCAGATGAAGTTTTACTACATGGTATTCAGGGAATTACCGAAATTGTAGTCGAACCAGGTTTAATTAATGTAGATTTTGCAGATGTAAAAATGATTATAGAAAATGCCGGTACTGCCATAATGGGACTAGGAAGGGCAAGCGGTGAAAACCGAGCCGTAGAAGCAGCTCAAAGAGCTATAAATAGTCCAATTTTAGATACAAAAATCGATGGAGCTAAAGGGTTGTTATTTAATATCAGCGGAAGTTCAAGCTTAACTTTGCATGAAGTTAATAAAGCTGCTGAAATAATTTCCAGGGCAGCTAATCCGGATGCAAATATTATTTTTGGAGCGGTAATTAATAAGGGGTTAAATGACGAAGTAAAGGTAACGGTGATAGCTACCGGATTCGAAACCTTAGAGGGAATCACAGAAGAACCCAAACTTGAGGAGATTGATTTAAATAAAGATAAGATAAATTATAATGATTTAGATATACCCACTTTTTTAAGGGAGAAAAAGTGAAAAGACAAGCGTACAGCGTACAGCTTATAGTATTAGTATTGCCTATCGTGTATTACTTTATAGTTAGCCAGTTACCCAGTTTACCGGTTTAAAACTAAATTTCACTAATTTGTTAGAAAATGTACTATTTGCAAGCTTTTATTTCCCGTAGGGGGCGGATTTATCCGCCCCGTCTTTTTTAGTAACTTTAAGGGCGGGCTTGATGAATCAACCCCCTAGACCAAATCTTTAATTATTCTTTATTTTTACTGAATTTTTTGGGTGTACACAATACGCCCCTTCTTTAAACTTGTAACTCGAAACTTATTACTTGTCACACATTACACATTACTTATTACTGCATTTTGCTATCTCGATACTTGACACTTGATACTGATTTAGTTGTTTGTGAAAAAAAATTATAATTATTTTCAAAAAAAAGAAGGATTTTTTAAATATATGTCGTATTTAGAAAATAGTATATTATTTTTATCTAAATATGTTATAATATGCAAAACTTCTTCTAATCAAAATTAATACAATTAAATAAATATTATTCTGGATGAAAGCAATGGGAAATGTCTTTTTATCACAGAAAAGAAGCCAAGGGGGCAAGATGTATAGTACATTTAAACTCTCAGGCAAAAGGACCATTGCCGGACAGAACTCTGGAAAGTTTTTTAATAAACACCGAAGGGGTAATTTCCAATATTTTGGAAAAATCTCTCAGGTAAAAAGACAGGGTGAGAAATTCCATTGGAATATCTCACCCTTTTTTATTTTGATATAGTATAAGTTTTAAAAAATATTATCAAAAAGTAGAGATAATTTGAACCAGAATTTTGAGTTAAAAAAACTTGGACAAATAAAATATTTCAACTGTAGAGAATTAGACAACACCAACTTAGTGATAAATGCTTTTACCACTCGAACAGGTGGGGTAAGCAGAATCCCCTTTAATAACCTTAATTTAGCCTATAATGTAGGCGATAAAGAAAGCCTCGTAGCAGAAAACAGAAAAATAATTTTAGATGTTTTGAACATTGATTATCGAAATACTGTATCAGCCCAACAAGTCCATAAGGATAAGATAGCTCTCGTAAGAAAAGAAGATAAAGGCAAGGGAGTTTTTAAATATTCTAATGGGATTGCACAAACCGATGCCTTAATTACAGATACGCCCGGCATAGCTCTTTTAATGTGTTATGCTGATTGCGTTCCCATTTTTATTTTAGACCCGGTTAAAAAAGCTATTGCCTTAATCCATGGTGGAAGAAGAGGAACAGAATTAGAAATAACCTTAAAAACATTGATTAAGATGAAAAAGATCTTTAGAACAAAACCAAAAAGTTGCTTAGCTGCAATATTTCCCTCTATTGGTACTCGTTCTTATAATTTTAGAAATAAAGATAAAATTAATGATTATTGGTTAAATAAAGATAAAATTAGTGGAGAATTAATTTATAAAAAAAATAAAGAGGAGTGGAGTCTTGATTTAAAAAAAGCTAACCATCTACAATTAATTAAAGCTGGTTTGCAAGAAAAGAATATTTTTGTTAATGAATTATGTACTTCAGGTAATCCCGAATATTTCTTTTCTTATAGAAGAGATAAGGGAAATACCGGCCGTATGGCAGCTATCTTTATGTTAAAGTAATAAAAATAAATATTTTGATAGGGAGGAAGGTATGCGGATAAAAGAACATCCTATTTTGGAATTTAACCCGGGTAAAAAAGTTAAATTTACTTTGGACGGGAAAGAGATGGAAGGATACGAAGGAGAACCAGTCGCTGCTTCCTTAGTTGCTGCTGGAGTAAAAGTTTTAAGTAAAAGTATTAAGTATCACCGACCCAGAGGTTTTTTTTGCGCTATAGGTAAATGTTCTTCTTGCTTGATGAAAATAAATGGTGTTCCTAATGTAAGAACTTGTGTAACAAAATTAGAACCAGGGATGAAGGTAGAAACTCAAAAAGGGAAAGGTGATTTCAATTGAAGAAAACGGATATAGCCATAATTGGTGGAGGTCCAGCAGGATTATCGGCAGCAATTTATGCTGCCTCGTTAGGTGTAAAGATAATTCTTATAGATGATAGCCTGAAATTAGGTGGTCAATTAATAAAGCAAACTCACAAGTTTTTTGGTTCTACAAAACAATTTGCCGGAATCAGAGGGATAGATATTGCCAGGCAATTACTTAATAAAATAGAAAAGTATAAAAATATCGAAATAATTCCTAATGCCACTGTTACCGGGTATTATAAAGATGGCATTCTTACTGTTGTCCAGGGAAATAGAAATGAGAGATTAATCAAGATAAAGCCCAAGAAAATTATTGTAGCTACCGGAGCATCGGAAAATATGTTGCCTTTCGTGAATAATGATTTACCTGGAGTCTATGGAGCCGGGGCAGTACAGACTTTAATGAACCTTTATGGGGTAGCTCCAGGAAATAATGTATTAATGATAGGAGCTGGTAATATCGGTTTGATTGTAAGCTACCAATTATTACAAGCAGGTATTCATGTAGAAGCAATTGTAGAAGCCCTTCCTAAAATAGGTGGTTATCTGGTGCACGCTTCCAAAATTAGGCGTTTAGGAGTGCCGATATATACCTCACATACTATAAAAAATGTTTATGGTACTGATGGTGTAGAAAAGGCAGTAATCTCTAAAATAAATAAAAACTTCGAATTTATCCCTGACACAGAAAAAGAACTTAAGGTTGATACCATTTGTTTAGCGGTAGGTCTATCTCCTCTTTCTGAATTGCTCTGGCAAGCGGGATGTCAAATGAAGTATAGTGCAAGATTAGGGGGATATGTTAGTTTGAGAGATGGAAATATGAAAACGAATTTAGATAATATCTATATCGCCGGAGATGTAGCCGGCATTGAAGAAGCAAGTAGTGCTATGATAGAAGGAAAGATTGCCGGTCTAAATGCCGCAATAAGTTTAAACTATAAATGTGATAATTATAGAGAACTAAATGAAGATTTAAAAGATGAATTAAATGAGCTAAGAGCCAATCCTCTAAGCGAGAAGATAAAAGCAGGTATAAAAGAAGTACTAATTGAGAAGGGGGTTAAATAATGTTAGAAAATACCGGTATTCCTACTGAAGAGAATTTATCCAAAGTAATTCCCGATCAAGAAAGATTATCTCAAGGTGCAGTAGCTATCATAGAATGTTTTCAAAAAATACCTTGTGATCCTTGTGCTGCATCTTGTAAATTCGGAGCAATACAACCATTTAAAGATATTAATGATTTACCGCAAATTGATTTTGACAAATGTACTGGGTGTGGAGCTTGTATTAGTGCTTGTCCGGGACTGGCTATATTTGTAATAGACCAAAATTATTCTGATAAAGAGGCTTTAATTAAGTTACCTTATGAGATGTTGCCTTTACCTGAGAAGGGACAAGAAGTATATGGTTTAGATCGTAGCGGAACAAGGGTTGGCAGAGTAAAGGTTATTAGAGTTATAAAATACAAAAACAAAACCAATGTTATTTCCATTACTGTCCCTAAGAAAAAATCAATGGAGATAAGAAGCATAGAAGTGGAGGCAAAGAACAATGGATGATAATACCATAATTTGTCGTTGCGAAGATGTCACCTGGGGAGAAGTTAGAAAAGCTTTGGATAAAGGATATACCAGCCTTAATGAGATTAAAAGGATAACACGGGCAGGTATGGGAAGATGCCAGGGTAAAACCTGTCGAAGGATATTACTTCGAGAAATAGCTAAATATTGTAACAAAAAGATAGAAGAAATAGATATTACTACTTTTAGGCCTCCCACAAAACCTGTGAAATTAGGAACATTGGCAGGTGATAATAATGATTAAAAGTGCAGATATAGTTATAATCGGAGGAGGAATACAGGGGTGTAGTATTGCTTATAATTTAGCTAAGAAAGGAGCTAAAAATATAGTAATCTTAGAAAAAAATACCTGTGCCAGTGGATCTTCAGGGAGATGTGGGGCAGGAATTAGGCAACAGTTTGGTACTAAAATGAATTGTATCCTTGCTCGCGAAAGTATGAAGACTTTTGAAACATTAACTGAGGAATTAGATTATAATATTGAATTAAGCCAGGCTGGTTATTTAATTCTTGCTTATACCGAAAAAGAAATTAATCAATTTAAAAAAAATGTTGTATTAGAGCAAAGCCTGGGTATTGATGCTAAAATGGTTACACCTAATGAGGCTAAAGAAATTGTTCCTTACTTAAATTTAGAAGGGATAAAAGGCGGCACTTTTTGTCCAACAGATGGAAATGTTAATCCTCTTTATACTACTTTTGCCTATGCGGAAGCTGCTCAAAGATTAGGAGTTAAGTATTATCCTTTTACTGAGGTAACAGAGATTAAAACTGAAGATGAACGTATATTATCGGTAATTACCAATAAAGGGGAAATATTAACTTCAATAGTAGTCGATGCCGCTGGAGGATATTCTGGTCCAGTAGGAAAAATGGCGGGAGTGGATATTCCGGTTTATTCTCAAAGACATCAAATATTAATTACCGAACCTGTTGATCCTTTATGGAAACCTATGTTAATGTCATTTTCCGAAAATTATTATTTTCAACAATTACCTGATGGTGGTATCTTAGGTGGTTTTGGTGATCCTGAACACGAAATAAAAGGAGGTAATATCAATTCTACCTGGCAATTTTCCCGTAGCATGGCTAAAAAAATGGTTAAATTAGTTCCTATATTAAAGGAAGTGCATATGGTAAGGCAATGGGCTGGATTGTATAATATTAGTCCTGATGCCCAACCAATTTTAGGTGAACACCCTAAGCTTAAAGGATTTTATATGTCACTGGGATTTAGTGGGCACGGATTTATGCTGGCTCCCATAACCAGCCGGCTTATGGCAGAGTTAATACTTAAAGGGAGGACTTCTATTCCTATCGAAAAATTAGATATAGGCAGATTTGAACGGGGTGAATTGATTATCGAACCCTCAGTAGTTTAAAGAAAAAAATAATAAAACTTATTTCACTCAAAAAAAGAAGGGTTTTTAAAATTTTTACAGTAATGTATATATAATAAATTGTTTAGGTAAAAATTAATCTAAAAATGGTTTTTACAAAGTCTAAAAAAATACCTGGTAACTGAAATTTTGTGAGTGACCATTCTTAAAGAAAAAAAGGAGGTGAAAGGATTTCTTAGATAAATATATAGTAGAAATTACTTCTAATGTTATGACTAATTAATTTGCTAAGATAACTGTTTTTGATTTATTTTAAAAAAAAATTAAAGGAGAATTAAAATGAAAAGAATAAAAATGTTTTTGGTCATTAGTATATTAGTATTGGCTGTTGGAGTAGCTTCCTTGGGAGTGGTGGCTGCTGATAAACTACCAGTAGTTATCGGCCTTCAAGCTCCAATTACCGGTTCAGCCGCAATTGAAGGAGAAATGGCTAAACAATCTGTAGAAATTGCAGCTCAAATGATTAATGAAAAGGGTGGAATTTTAGGCGGTAGAATGATTGAAATCAGAGTTGCTGATGATGGCTGCCAACCAAAAGCAGGTGCATTGGCGGCAATGAAATTAATATCTCAAAAAGACATAGTAGCTTCCATTCAAACCTACGGCTCTTCTGTCACCCAACCGGCTTCCGATATATACGAAAAATTTAAAAAAGTAAATATCGCTTATGGAGCCACAAATACTGGATTAACCGAAAGAGGATTAAAATATTTCTTCCGCACTTGTGGAAGAACCGATACCCAGGCTAAATTTTTTGCTGATTCTGTTGTTCCTTTATTTGAAGCAAAGAGAGTAGCGATTGTGCATGATAATCAAACTTTTTCTTTGGGATTAGCAGAAGAAACCAAGAAAGCCTTGCAAGGTAAAATAGATGCCGGAGAAGTAGAATTGGTTTACTTTGAGGGTTTTACTCCCGGGGAATCTGATTATACTGTACCTTTAACTAAATTAAGAGAAACCAATCCGGATATATTCTATTTTACCGGTTATTTTACAGAAGCAGGATTAATAATCAGACAAGCTCGCGACATCGGAATTACCGCAGTATTTGTAGGCGGAGATGCGGCCATTAATGAAGATTTCATTAATATTGCCGGTCTCGAGTACGCTGCAGGTTGTTATCAAACCCAAGAAGCTTTAATCGAATATTTTACCAATCCTGAAGCAATGGCCTTTAAAGAAGCCTATATGGCAAAATATAATACTCTCCCCTCCAGCCCCTGGTCAGTTTATGCGGCTGATGCTTTGTGCGTAATTGCAGAAGCTATTGACAAGTCCGGTTCCATCGATTCCGATGCTATTGTCGATTATCTGAGAAATAAGATGGAAAAATTCCCCAGCATAACCGGTCCTGTAGGTTTTAATGAAATTGGTGACCGAGTAGGAAGCAGTATTAATCTTTATGTAGTAAATGCAGATGGAAGTTTCGGAATTTACGGAAAATAAAATAAAAATGAGGTAAAATACGAAGATGAAAATTATTTTAGAGCAGTTACTAAACGGATTGACTATAGGTTCATTTTATGCTCTTATTGCTCTCGGTTATTCCATGGTATACGGGGTAATGAAGTTGATTAATTTTGCACATGGAGATTTATTTGCCCTGGGTTCTTATCTTGGATATACCCTTCTCGTATTTGGCTCTACCTATGTCACCGCTACCCTGGGTATATGGGGTGGTATGATTGCGGCTATGTTAATAGCCGCAATCGGCATAGGAATTGCCGGTACTTTAATAGAGCGAATTGCCTATCGTCCAATATATTCAGTAGGCCGGCTTCCCGCAGTAGTGTCTGCATT
>CAZXYB010000009.1:0-15764 GCA_964644855.1 uncultured Atribacterota bacterium
GGAGGTGAATGTAAAAATGGTAGCAGGAATATTGGGAGAGAAAGTAGGAATGACAAGAATATTTGCTAAAAATGGAGAATCTATTCCGGTAACTGTAATTATTGCCGGACCCTGTCAAGTAATACAGAAGAAAACTATAGAAAAAGATGGTTATAATGCAGTTCAATTAGGTTTTAAGGAAGTAAAAGATAAAAAAGTTTCCAAACCCATAGCTGGTCATCTTAATAAATTCAAAGTAAGTTCTATAAGGCATATCAGAGAATTTAAGGTTAACGATGCCAATAAATATTCATCCGGTGCAGAGGTAAAGGTAGATATTTTTAAAGAAGGTGATAAGGTAAATATTATAGGAATATCTAAAGGAAAAGGATTTGCCGGTGCAATTAAGAGGCATAATTTTTCAGGTGGGCCTAAGACCCATGGCCAGAAGGAATATTTTAGATCAGTTGGCTCGATTGGAGCTACAGATGCGGCTCGAGTTTTTAAAGGGCAAAAATTACCAGGGCATATGGGAACAGATAGGGTTACTGTGAAGAATATAGAGGTAGTGAAAATTAACCTCGAAAGAAATTTAATTTTAGTTAGAGGTTCAGTTCCCGGTGCAAAAGGGGCAGTGCTTGTAATTAATAAAAATAAGTAATTTAGGTATATTTTTACCAGGGAAGGAGGATTGTCTATGATTGCTTTATCAGTTCATAATATTAAAGGAGAAAATGTAGGAGAAGTTTTTCTAAAAGAAAATATTTTTAGTGCTAAAGTAAATAAATATCTTGTTCATCAAGCGGTTAAACGTTATTTAGCAAATAAAAGGAGAGGAACTGCTTCTACAAAAAATAGAAGTGCAGTAAGAGGTGGAGGAGCTAAACCCTGGAAACAAAAGGGAACTGGAAGGGCTAGAGCAGGAACTAATAGTTCACCTATTTGGGTAGGAGGTGGAGTTGTATTTGGACCTGCCCCGAGAGATTATTCCTTTTCTTTGCCTAAAAAAATGAAAGTTGCCGCCTTAAAATCGGCACTATCAGATAAGTTGGGTAATAAAGAAATTATAATTGTAGATAAATTGGTATTAGAGGAAAGCAAGACTAGCAAGATGGTGCAAATTTTAAAAAGTTTGCAAGCATTTAAAAAACCATTAATAATAGTCGAAAACGAAGATAAAAATATAGCACGAGCAGCAAAAAATATTAAAGGGACACAGGTCTTACCTGTTTCTAAAATAAATACCTATGATCTTGTAAATCATAAAAAGATAATAATTACCAAAAAAGCTTTGAAGCAAATTGAGGAGGTGTTAATATGATGCCTTCAGACAGAGATATTATATTAGAACCGATAATTTCAGAGAAAACCGTAAGACTAAAAAAAGAGAATAAATATGTATTTAAGGTAGATTGGAAAGTTAATTCTACTGAAATTGGAAAATCTATCGAAGAGAAATTTAAAACTAAAGTTGCAAAAGTAAATATTATGAAGATGCCAGGCAAGAAGAAGAGTTTAGGAAAATACTCTGGAAAGACGCCGCATTGGAAGAAAGCGATAGTTACCCTTAAAAAGGGGGAAAAAATTAAAGAATTAGAAAATATTTAGAGCTTAAAAAGATATTTAAGGATGGTGTAGATTAAAGTGGCAGAAATAAAAAAATTTAAACCTACTTCTCCCGGGAGAAGATTCATGACCATTTCGACCTTTGATGAAATAACTACCGATAAGCCAGAAAAATCTTTAACAGTAGGACTAAAAAAAAGAGGCGGAAGAAATAATCAAGGCAGAATAACAGTTAGGCATCAAGGCGGTGGAAGTAAAAGAAAGTATAGAATAATTGATTTTAGAAAACAAAAAGAAGGAATTCCGGCAAAGGTTTCTAGTATTGAATATGATCCTAATCGTTCAGCAAGAATTGCTTTACTAAAATACTATGATGGAGAAAAGAGATACATTCTATGTCCGGCTAATTTAAAAGTAGGAGATGTTATTATATCCGGGAGAGATGCGGATATAAAGGTAGGCAATACAAAATCGCTAAAAGATATTCCTACTGGTACTTTAATTCATAATATTGAATTAAGACCAGGACAAGGCGGAAAATTAGTTCGTTCAGCTGGAACAGCAGCTCAACTTATGGCTAAAGAAGGACAATATGCTCATGTTAAATTACCTTCAGGGGAAGTAAGGTTAATACATCTAGAGTGTAAAGCTAGCATTGGACAAATCGGTAACCTTCCTCATGAAAATTTATCTAATGGCAAAGCAGGAAAAAGCAGATGGTTAGGGATAAGGCCAACAGTCAGAGGAGTAGCTATGAATCCCGTTGATCATCCCATGGGCGGAGGAGAAGGGAAGAGTTCTGGAGGCAGACACCCGGTTTCTCCAACTGGTGTACCGGCAAAGGGGTATAGAACCAGGAAAAAGAATAAACCTTCAGATAAATATATTGTTAAAAGAAGGACGAAAAAATAGTAAATAAGGGAGGCAGTTATTTTAGATGTCTAGATCTTTAAAAAAAGGACCCTATATAGACGAAAAATTATTAAGTAAAGTTAGGGAACTAAATCAGAAGAGAAAGAAAACTATAATTAAAACTTGGTCAAGAAGTTCAACGATTTTTCCTATAATGGTGGGACATACTATTGCCGTACATAATGGTAAAAGACATATTCCAGTATACATTACCGAAAATATGGTAGGACATAAATTAGGAGAATTTTCTCCTACTAGAATTTTTAAGGGGCATAGTGCTCATACCGAAAGAACAACCTCATTAAAGTAGTAAATAATATCAAGGTAGTAGGTTGTTAAGGAAAAATCAACTTTAATTGTTTATGAAATTTAAACAAAAAAAGTTTTATTTAAATTTATAAAGATAACCAAACAATTAATATTTATTGTTGCAAAAAAGCAAATAAATTAAATTAGGAGGAAAACAATGAGTATAAAGGCAGTAGGTAGATATCTACCTATATCTGCTCGCAAGGGGAGACAGGTTTTAGATATTATTCGGGGCAAGAATGCTGGAGAAGCTCTCTTAACCATGAAATTTCTTCCTAACCGTTCGGCTAAAATGGTATATAATGTTTTACATTCTGCGATTTATAACGCACAAAATAATAATGATATAAACGTAGAAGATTTGTACATATCTGAGGCCTATGCTGATGTAGGGCCTACAGCGAAAAGATTTAGACCTCGGGCTATGGGTAGAGCAAGTAAAATAAGAAAAAGAACTAGCCATATTACCATTATAGTTGATCATAAAGGGGAGGGGAAGTAATTGGGACAGAAAGTACATCCAAAAGGATTTAGAATTGGAATTATAAAAGATTGGGATGTTAAGTGGTTTGCAAAAAAGGGTTATGCGGAAAATATATATCAGGATTATAAAATAAGAAAATATATTAAAAATCGTTTAAAACATGCTGGAATTTCTTGTGTCGAAATTGAACGTATAGCCGATCGAGTGAGGTTAACTATTAATTGCGCAAGACCAGGTATTGTAATAGGCCGAAAAGGTGCGGAAGTTACTAAATTAAAGGGAGAATTGTCTAAATTTGTAAAAAATGATTTACAGATAAAAATTATTGAAGTAAAAAAACCCGAATTAGATGCTAAGTTAGTTGCTGAGAGTATTGCTGAACAACTTGAAAGAAGAGGATCTACCAAAAGATCAATGAGACAGGCAACCAGCCGATCTATGAGAATGGGTGCTGAAGGAATAAAAGTATCTTGTTCAGGCAGAATAGGTGGGGCTGAAATAGCAAGAACAGAATGGCACTTAGAAGGTAGGTTGCCTCTCCATACCTTGCGAGCGGATATAGATTATGGTCTTGCCGAAGCTAATACTACTTATGGAAAAATTGGCGTTAAGGTATGGATTTTCCGAGGAGAGATACTTCCAGTAAAAAACAAAGGGATATCTAACCAGAAAGAAGTAAATAAAGTTTTAACTGGCGGGAAGGCAGAAGAATTAAGTAGAGAAGGAGCACAGAAAGATGTTACAACCAACTAGAACAAAATATCGAAAAACACACAGAGGAACCATGAAAGGATGTGCCCAAAAAGGAAATTTTGTTGCTTTTGGAGATTTTGGTTTACAGGCATTAGAACCTCATTGGATAACCAGTGCCCAGATAGAAGCGGCACGGGTTGCCATTACTCATGCAGTAAAAAGGGGTGGAAAAGTTTGGGTAAGAATGTTTCCTGATAAATCAGTAACCAAAAAACCAGCAGAAACCAGAATGGGCAAAGGAAAAGGAGCCCCCGACCATTGGGTGGCAGTAGTAAAACCCGGAAAGGTATTATTTGAATTAGGCGGAATCGAACTAGATTTAGCTAAAGAAGCGATGCGGTTAGCCGCCCATAAGTTACCCATAAAAACTCGTTTTCTTTCCAGAGACGAACAGGTGGTGGGATAAATGAAAGCTAATGAATTAAGGGATTTATCATTAGAAGAATTACAAAAGAAACTGATTGATTTTAAAGACGAATTATTTAGTTTGAGATTCCAAGTTGTTACAGGACAATTAGGTAATTCTATGAGGATAACAGAAGTAAGGCATAATATTGCTAGGGCAAAAACAATTTTAAGAGAAATTAAATTAGAAAAAAATAAATTAAATTAAGATAAAAAGGAGGGTTAAATGCTGTCCGTGAAAAAAGTTAAAACAAAAATTGGAAAAGTTGTAAGTGATGGTATGGAAAAGAGCGTAGTGGTAAAAGTTGAATACCTGGTATCGCATCCTCTTTACAAAAAAAGGATAAAAAAATCAAGTAAATTTATGGCACATGATGAAAAAGATATCTGTAATATCGGCGATAAGGTAAAAATTGCTGAAACTCGACCTTTAAGTAAAAGAAAAAGATGGAGAGTTACAGAAATATTAGAAAAAACGAAGTAAGATAATTCAGACAATACTAAGCTGAATTCGTATCTAGTATCTCGTGAGATTGGTTAACAAGTTTGCCTGGTTAGCTAGTTAAGAAAATAGGAAACAGAAGTCAAGAGTCAGTGGGAAACAGTGCGGGTTAATATGCGACAGGTAAATGGCTATATGTTTTAGATTGTAGTTTTTTTCATTCTTTTTTGTCATTAAATCTGAACTCGATACTTGATACACAATAAGCGATACGAATTACTATTCATTAATTATGATTAAGGAGAGAAGGTAGTCAAAATGATACAGATGCAAACGCGTTTATTTGTTGCGGATAATTCTGGTGCTAAAGAAATACAATGTATAAAAGTTTTAGGCGGTTCCCGTAGGAGATATGCTAGAGTAGGAGACATTATTGTTGCCTCAGTTAAGGTTGCGGCAGTAGGAGGAACCTGTAAAAAAGGTGAAGTTATTAAGGCGGTTGTTGTAAGAACCAGGAAAGAAGTTGGTCGATCAGATGGTTCTTACATTAGGTTTGACGATAATGCAGCAGTTGTTATTAGTAATCAGAATGAACCGGTTGGAACCAGAATATTTGGACCAGTTGCTAGAGAATTAAGAAATAAAAACTTCATGAAGATAATTTCACTAGCGCCTGAAGTAGTATAAAAAAGGGAGGGATAGCAATTTGGTTAACGATAAGATTGGTTTTAGAAAAGGTGATAAAGTAACAATTATCATTGGAGAAGATAAAGGCAAAAATGGAAAAATTGTTCGTATTTTCCCCAAAAAGATGCAAGTAATAGTTGAAGGTGTTAATTTTTTAAAGAAACACTCTAAGCCTACCCAAAAATCTCCTCAAGGCGGAATAATCAAGCAGGAAGGTGCATTGCATATTTCTAACGTCAGGTTAATTTGCAATAAATGTAATAAACCTACTTCCATTAGAAGAGAGAAAATTAAAGAGGGGAAAAGAGTGAGAGTTTGTAAAAAATGTGGAGAAATAATAGATAAGGTTTAGGAGGTTGAACTATGCCCCGATTGAAAGATAAATATTTGAAACAAGTTGTGCCAGAAATGATGAAAAAGTTTAAATATAAAAGCGTGATGGCCGTTCCAAGATTGCAGAAAACAATAATTAATATTGGGTTAGGAAGTGCTACGAAAGACTCAAAAATTATGGATGAAGCAGTCAAGGAGTTAGCCGTTATTAGCGGACAAAAACCTATCATTACTCGGGCTAAAAAATCTATATCTAACTTTGGAATTAGAAAGGATATGCCGGTAGGTTGCAAAGTTACTTTACGGAGTGATAGAATGTATGAATTCTTAGATAAGTTTATTAATATAGCTATCGCCAGAATACGAGATTTTAGAGGTATTCCTTCAGATTCTTTTGATGGGAGAGGTAATTATACTGTAGGGGTAAAAGAACAGTTAATTTTTCCAGAGATAGATTTTGATCAGGTTACCAATACTTTGGGAATGAATATTACCATTGTAACAAGTGCCTTAAATGACGAAGAAGGGAAAGCACTTTTAGAATTAATGGGTGCTCCTTTTAAAAAATAGCGTATATCTCGCATATAATTAGAGATACGAATCATGAGTAAATCATATTATGTAGTAAAAAGGAGGAAATAGTGTGGCCAAAACAGCCCTAGTAGTAAAATCTAAAAAAGAACCCAGATATAAAGTAAGGAAATATTTTCGTTGTAATATTTGCGGGAGGCCCCGAGGCTATATGAGAAAATTTGGTATATGCAGAATATGTTTTAGAACAATGGCCCATAAGGGAGAATTGCCAGGGGTTACTAAGTCAAGCTGGTAAAAGATATATTTAACGAAGTTTATTATAATGAATTGGACTTAAAAGAGAGGAGGATATTATATATGAGTGTTGTTACGGATCCTGTTGCTGATATACTAACTAGAATACGAAATGCCAACAAGGTGCGGCATGATTCTTTAATTGTACCATCATCAAAGTTAAAATTAGAAGTTACTCGTATATTAAAAGACGAAGGTTTTATTAGAGACTATAGATATAGAGAGGATAACAAACAAGGTCAATTAACCATATATTTAAAATATATTAATAAAGAAAAGACCATTAATAATCTTAAAAGGATTAGTAAACCTGGATTGAGAGTCTATGTAAAAAAAGACGAGATACCAGAAGTATTAGGCGGTCTTGGAATCGCTATAATTTCTACCTCTAAGGGTATAATGACTGGTAAAGAAGCTCTAAGGCGTCATCTTGGTGGAGAAGTAATTTGTTATATTTGGTAAATATAAACTAGTATATAATATTTAGTGGATAGTAAAGGAAATAGAAGGCAGAATTCAGATACCAGAAGTCTGAATGAAAGAACAAAAATGATATTGCGGGCGACTGTAGGGAGTGGACTGAGTCAATATATGATATACGAGGAAGAGGAGGTTTTATATGTCCAGGATAGGGAAGATGCCAATCACTATTCCTAAAGGAGTTAAAGTTGAATTAAATAATAATAATATAAAGGTATCCGGAGAAAGAGGTACTTTAGAAAGAAATATCCATCCAGATATCCAGGTAAAGATAAGAGAAGACAAGTTTTATGTTTCCAGGTCTTCCGATAGTAGACTTCACAGATCTTTACATGGATTGAGTCGAGCTTTAATAAACAATATGGTAAAAGGAGTTTCTTTGGGTTTTGAAAAAATATTGGAAATACAGGGAGTAGGTTACCGAGCTGTTCTTGAAGATGGAAAAATGACCCTTCAGCTAGGTTATTCGCATCCCATAAGTATTAAACCGCCCGAAGGAATAGAATTTGAAGTGGAAAAACAGAAGAAAATTAAAATAAAAGGTATTAGTAAACAGCTGGTAGGAGAAACTGCTGCTAAAATAAGATTATTAAGAAAACCGGAACCATATAAAGGGAAAGGAATAAGATATATTGACGAAGTAGTGAGAAAAAAAGTAGGTAAAACTGGCGCAAAATAATCAATTAAAATAATACGTTAGGTATTTAAATTGTAGAGGAATTTTCTTTTTTTGTAGGTCCTAATTCGTGTCTCGTATTTCGTAAAGAGAATAGAAGCCAGAATACAGAATTCAGGAATTAGGATGAAAAAAAGAAAACCATCCGTAAAAAGTAATGCGCAATATGATAGAAAAAAGTTTTAAGTTTTGAATTATAGTTTTGCGTTTTTAGCTTTAATTTTTTCGCTATATAATGATGACTGAAAATTGTATTTAAAACTAACGACTATTTTTCAGAAAGGAGTGTTAAGATTGATCGAAAGAGACAAAAGAGTAGCTAGAATAAAAAGGCACAGAAGGGTACGCAAAAATATATCTGGTAGTAGCGAAAGGCCACGCCTATGTATTTTTAGGAGCCTAAAACATATGTATGCCCAGGTAATTGATGATAAAGAAGGAATAACTTTAGTTTCTCTATCTACGCTTGACCCAGAAATAGAGAAAAAAGAAAAATATCAGGGGAACTTAAAAGCTGCTAAAATCCTTGGTAGTTTGTTAGCTAAAAAGCTAGAGAAAAAGGGTATAAAAAAAGTAGTATTCGACCGAGGAGGTTACCTCTATCACGGTAGAGTAAAAGCAGTAGCAGAGAGCGTTAGAAAAGGAAAAGTAATATTTTAGTATAAAATATTACTCTGAAAGTTATTTTTTAATATAAATTTAAAGACAATATAAATTTAATAAAAAATTTTTAGAACCAAAAATTATATTAAGAAAAAGTGAGAGAGGAGGTGTATAAGTGCTAAAAATAGACCCTGAAGGTTTGGAATTAAATGAGACAGTTATTTTTGTAAATAGGGTAAGTAAAGTTGTAAAAGGTGGAAGAAGATTTGGTTTTTCTGCTATGGTCGTAGTGGGAAATGGCGAAGGAATAGTAGGTATAGGCTATGGGAAAGCCAAAGACGTTTCTGAGTCAATTAAAAAAGGAGCGGCAAAGGCAAAGAAGAATTTGATAAAATTAAGAATAAAAAAAGGAACTATCCCTTATACAATTATAGGACGATATGGAGCTGCTAAGGTTTTTATGAAACCAGCCTCTCCTGGAACTGGAGTTATTGCTGGTGGTTCTGTTCGAACGATATTAGAGGCAGCAGGATATCAAAATATTTTAACTAAGTCCTTAGGAAGTGATAATAATTTGAATATTGCCAAAGCTACTATGGATGCTCTTACAAATTTAAAGGATGCAAAAAACGTGGCAAAATTAAGAGGAAAAAGTGTGTTGGAAATGTATGGCCAACGATTGCAACCAAGGGAGGTAACAAGCAATGAAATTAAATAATTTATGCCCAGCACCTAAATCGGTTAAAAAGCGTAAAAGAGTAGGGAGAGGTTGTGGCTCGGGTCATGGTTCTACTTCCTGCCGAGGGTCAAAGGGGCAAAATTCTCGTTCGGGTGGTGGAGTAAGGCCGGGTTTCGAAGGCGGTCAGATGCCTCTCTATAGAAGAATTCCCAAAAGAGGTTTTACCAGTATATTCAAAAAAAATTATAGTATCGTAAATATTGAAAGATTAAATATATTTAAAGATGGCGATGTGGTTACCCAAAAAGAATTAATTGATAGAGGAATTATAAAAAAACTAGGGTATGGGGTAAAAATATTAGCCAAAGGTAGCTTAAATAAGAAATTAACTATCAAAGCAAATATATTTAGCCAGAAAGCTATCAATGAGATAGAATCAATTGGTGGGAAGATAGAGGTGGTATAATTGTTAGACACTTTACGTAATTTATTTAAAATTCCAGATTTAAAAAGAAGATTACTTTTTACTTTGGGAATGTTAGTGGTAGTTAGATTGGGGAGTCATCTGCCTTTACCAGGCATAGATAAAGAAGCTATGGCTAATCTATTTGCGCAAGGAGGGATATTAGGGTTTTTT
This sequence comes from uncultured Atribacterota bacterium, assembly GCA_964644855.1. GTDB lineage: Bacteria > Atribacterota > Phoenicimicrobiia > Phoenicimicrobiales > Phoenicimicrobiaceae > Sediminicultor. The sequence continues at coordinate 9,774 of CAZXYB010000009.1, forward strand.
GATCTTTTTGCCGGAGGAGCATTAAGCCGTTTTTCTGTTTTTGCTTTAGGTATTATGCCCTATATTAATGCTTCTATTATTATGCAGCTTTTAACTGCCGTTGTTCCTACTTTAGAACAATGGGCCAAAGAGGGAGAAGAAGGAAGGACGAAAATTACTAAAGTAACTCGTTATTCAACAGTATTTTTGGCTCTTATCCAGGCTTTTGGAATAAGTGTTTGGCTGCAAAATATGGGAGTATTAATGATTTCAGGATTTGGTTTCAGATTGTTACTATTAATTACTCTTACTGCTGGAACTTGCTTTTTAATGTGGTTAGGTGAAGAAATTACTGATTTTGGTATTGGCAATGGAATTTCTATAATTATTTTTGCTGGAATTATTGCCAGAATTCCTTCACAGCTGGTGCAAACTTCTAAGCTTTTTCAAGTTGGAGAAATTGGTATTTTGCCACTAGCCTTTTTAATGTTAGTTTTTGTTGCTATTATCGGAGGAGTTATTGCTATTCAAAAAGGCCAGAGAAGGATACCGGTTCAATATGCAAAAAGAGTAATAGGACGTAAAATGTATGGCGGACAAGGGACTCATATTCCTTTACGGGTGAATCAAGCTGGAGTTATTCCGATAATATTTGCCTCTGCAATATTACTTTTCCCAGCTACTATTGCACAATTTTTTCAAAATGTGGCCTTTATGAAAGCTATATCTGATGCTCTTTCACCAGGACAACCATTATATCTAATTTCATATGCTATACTAATTATACTGTTTACTTTTTTTTATACGGCAATTACCTTTAATCCTGCTAATATGGCGGACAATATGAAAAAATATGGAGGTTTTATCCCCGGAATAAGACCAGGGAAAAATACTACCGTGTACATTGACCATATAATGACTCGTATTACATTAAGCGGTGCACTATTTTTGGCTATAATTGCTATTCTACCTAATATTTTAATAAAAATTACAGGAATTACTACTTTCTATTTTGGAGGGACGTCTTTGTTAATTATGGTAGGAGTGGCTTTAGAAACTGTTCAACAAATTGAATCACACATGTTAATGAGACATTATGAAGGATTTATTAAGAAATAGTTTTTATAAACTGATTTAATTCGTTAGCTTATTCGTTAGTTAGTTAGTTGGTTAAAATGCAGTGATAAGTAATGAGTGATGTGTGACAAGTAATAAGTTTCGGTTTACAGGTTGCAAGTTTCAAGTTTAAAAAGCCTTTATTTACAGTGAACTAAAAACTAAAAACTAGTTTTGTATAATTTGCTAACGGCCATTCACTATCGACTAATTAAAGAAGGATGGTTAATTCAAATAAAAAGAAAGGGAAAGTTATGAGGGTAATCTTGTTGGGTCCTCCAGGTGGAGGGAAGGGAACAGTAGCAAAAAGGCTGCAGGCAGAGTTCAAAATTCCGGTAATTTCAACAGGAGTAATCTTAAGAGAAGCAGTGGATAAAAAGAATAAGCTGGGCATAGAAGTTGAGAATATTATGAGAAAGGGAGGCTTAGTTCCTGATCATATTATTCTGGAAATAATAAAAGAAAGAATAAAGCAGGAAGATTGCAGAAATGGTTATATTTTCGATGGTTTTCCTCGAAATATTGAACAGGCGAATTCGTTAGAAAAATTAAATAAAGAGCTTAATGAATATGTTGATTATGTATTTTACTTTGAGATACCTTTTTCCGAAATAATAAAAAGGTTATCTAGCCGTAGAGTGTGTAAAAAGTGTAGCACCAATTATAATTTAGTATTTAACCCTCCTAAAAAATATAATACCTGTGATCTTTGCGGCGGAGAGTTGTATCAACGAGAGGATGATAAAGAGGAGACTGTAAAGAATAGATTAAAAGTATTTGCCGAACAAACTATACCTTTAAAAAAATATTATAAAGAAAAAAAATTATTAAAAGTGATAGATGCTAATTTAAGCGGGAATGCTTTTTTAACGATTAAGAAAGTTTTGCAAGGAATGCATAAATAGACTGGTGGTAATTTTAAAGTCTTCAGAAGAAATTAAATGCATAAGAAAGAGTTGTAAATTAGCTGCAGATGCCTTAATAAAATATTAGAAAACATAAAGAGAGAATTACTACTTTAGAGTTGGAATAGCCATAACTACAGGTGGTAATGAAATATTTACTAATCTTTAATAAGTAGCAGTTAATAAGTAGTTTCAGTAAAAGGAATTTAGGCGGAGGAATAATTAATGGTAAAAGAAAAGTGCATAGAAATGCAAGGCAAAGTAATTCAGTCCTTGCCAAATGCTACTTTTCGGGTTGAGTTGGAAAATGGTTGCGAAATATTAGCTCACATTTCAGGTAAAATCAGGATGCATTTTATTAGAATATTACCTGGAGACAGAGTTAAAGTTGAAATGTCAACTTATGATTTAACCCAGGGTAGAATTGTATATAGACTGTAACAAATACGTATTTCGTATCTCGTGAATCGTATCTCGTAAAAAAGATAGAATTCAGAAACCGGATATCTAGTTCCTGAATTTTGGATACCCAAATAGTTTTAAGATAGGGTTTGATTTATGACTTTATGCTTTAAGTATTTTATTTGACAGCGGATGATTATATAAGTAAAATGAATTTTCTAACGAGATACAAGACACGAACAACGAGATACTATATAATACATGGAGGAAGGAAATAGATGAAAGTAAGATCATCAGTAAAAAAAATGTGTGCAAAATGCAAAATAATAAAAAGAAAAGGTAAAGTAATAGTAATTTGTAGTAATCCAAAGCACAAACAGAGACAGGGGAAATAATTTTAAAGGAGGATATATTAAGATATGGCTAGAATAGCCGGAGTAGACTTACCTAGGAATAAGAGAGTAGAATATGCTTTAACTTATATCTATGGAATCGGTATTACCAGCGCTCGTTCTATACTAAAGGAATCAAAAGTTAATTTGGATACCAGAGCAAAAGATCTAACCGAAGAAGAGATAAATAAGATAAAGGGCATTATTGATAAAAATTATAAGGTAGAAGGCGAATGTAGAAGTGAAATTACCACCTCTATAAAAAGGCTTATGGATATAGGTTCGTATAGAGGACTAAGACATCGAAAGGGATTGACAGTGAGGGGTCAAAGAACTAAAACTAATGCGAGAACCAGAAAAGGACCCAAGAAAACAGTAGGAGCAAGAAAAAAGAAGAGTATGTAATATTTCAGATACTGAAAGGAGAATTTAATTGGCTAGCAAGAAAAAAATAAAGAAAACCAAGAAGAAAATAAAAAAGAATATAGTTTTAGGGGTAGTTCACATCCAATCTACTTTTAACAATACTATAGTTACTATTACAGATGGGGATGGAAATGTAATTGCTTGGTCCAGTGCGGGGTGTATGGGTTATAAAGGAAGTAAGAAAAGTACGTCTTTTGCTGCTCAAATGACCGCTGAAGCGGTAGCTAAAAAAGCTATGGATCAGGGATTAAAAGAGGTGGACGTATTAGTAAAAGGTCCTGGCCCAGGGAGAGAAACAGCAATTAGATCTTTACAAGCAGTAGGCTTAAAAGTTAATATGATTAAGGATGTTACCCCAATTCCACACAATGGTTGCAGACCCCCAAAACAAAGAAGGATATAGATTAATCGTTAGTGAATAAATATAGCGTATAGCGTACAGCGTTTAGCGTATAGGTGTGGGTAGTAATTGTAAGAAAAATACAAAATGCAAATTAGTCGTTAGTTTTAAATATAAAATTAAAGATAAATTTGTTAGTTGGCTAATAGTTAATTAATATACGAATTATTGGTATTAAGCTAACTAATTACTTAACTACTAAACCAGTTAACTAATTTAAATTAAAATTTTCTATTATAAAGTTTTTGGAAAATAAGGAGGTTTTTACTATAGATGGCAAGATATACAGGGGCGGTATGTAAATTATGCCGCAGAGAAACGGTGAAATTATTTTTAAAAGGGGATAGGTGTTATTCCGATAAATGCCCAATAGAAAAAGGTGCTTCGTTACCTGGTAAAAATGCAAAAAAGACAAGGGTGAGAAAACTATCTACCTATGGTATAAGATTAAGAGAAAAACAGAAGCTTAGAAAGTATTATGGATTACTGGAAAAGCAATTTAGAAATCTTTTTGAAAAAGCTGAAAAGAAAAAGGGCGTTACCGGAGAAAATTTCTTGGAGTTACTGGAAAGGAGATTGGATAATATAGTTTATCGATTTGGTATTACAAAATCAAGAGCCCATGCTCGACAATTGGTCTTACATTCACATATATTAGTTAACGGGAAGAAAGTGAATATACCATCTTATCAACTTGATATCAATGATGTAATCGAGATCAAAAAAAAGAGCGGAAATATGGGAAACCTTAAAGAAATTAAAGAGGGGAAGTTAGAGGTCAGTATTCCCTCCTGGTTAGAGTTTGATTTTGAGAACTTAAAAGGAAAGATAATAAAATTTCCTTCTAAAGAAGAATTAAATTTACCGGTAGAGGAAAAATTAGTAGTTGAATATTATTCTCGATAATATATTTGGGTTTCCTATACCTAAAGAAGGAGAGCATTGAAGGTAATGGATATTAATAATATAAAAATTAAAGTGGAAGATTTATCAGATAATTATGGCAAGTTTATCATAGAGCCATTGGAAAAAGGTTATGGTGTTACTTTGGGTAATTCTATTAGAAGAGCATTATTAACTTCTATGTGGGGAGCAGCTGCAACTGCTATTAGAATTGAAGGAATTAGCCATGAATTTGATACTATTACAGGAGTAAAAGAGGATGTAATTGAAATAATTTTAAATATCAAAGAATTAGTAGTTAAAATATTTACCGATGAACCACAGATTTTAAAATTAAAGGCAAAAGGCAAAAAAACAGTGACTGCAGCAGGCATAACCCCTAATATTAATGTAGAAATACTTAATCCTGATTTAAAGATAGCTACTTTGAACAGCAATGCCAAACTAGATATGGAGATAGTAGTTGAAAAAGGAATGGGTTACTTCCTCTCTGAAAAAAATAAAAAATCGGATCAATCAGTAGATACCATTTTTATTGATTCTTTTTTTTCACCTGTTATTAAGGTCTCCTATGATGTGGAAACTGCCAGTCTGAGTCAATTTTCTAATTACGATAAATTAACTTTGGAAATATTTACCAATAAAGGCATTTTGCCTGATGAAGCTTTGAGTAAATCAGCAAATATATTAATTAAATATTTGAAAGTATTTACTAAATTTTCTCCCGAAGATGTTGAATTAGAGGGCGAACTTATTTCAAAAGAAGAAAAAGAGAAGAGTGAGAAGGAAAAAATCTTGAATAAAAGCATTGAAGAACTAGATTTTTCAGTTCGCTCGTATAATTGCCTAAAAAAATCCAATATAAACACATTGAGAGATATAGTTAACTACTCTCCGATGGAGGTTATAAAGATAAAGAATTTAGGTAAGAAATCTTTGGATGAAATAAAAGAGAAATTAACTAAATATGGATTTGTTTTAGGTGAAAAAATGCACCAGGAGGATTTTTAGAATGAGACACAAGAAATTAAGAGGAAAATTGGGTCGCAGTAGTAGTCATAGAAGCTCTTTGTTGGCTAATTTATCTATTTCACTAATAACTCATAAAAAAATTGAGACTACATATACTAAAGCAAAAGAAGTTCGAAAGTATATAGAAAAGTTAGTGACAACAGCTAAAAAAAATAATTTGCAAGCCCAGAGAGAGGTGCAAAAAGCTATAAAAAATAAAAAAGCTTCTAAATTACTTTTTGAGGAAATTAGCCCAAAGTTTCTGGAAAGAAATGGCGGTTACACTCGAATTGTGAAAACTGGATTTCGCAAGGGCGATGCTGCGCCTTTAGCTGTAATTGAATTTGTAGAATAAATTAAGTAAAAAATAAAAGGTTAAAAAGTTCTATGTTAAAACTGATTGTTTAGCAGTTAGACTTTTTAACCTTTTGATTTTTGTAATAATTTGCTATTAAGG
>CAZXYB010000010.1:0-11873 GCA_964644855.1 uncultured Atribacterota bacterium
ATCACAATTTTTTTCTCCTAATCTTTTGATTTTATTTAAACTTACTAATTTATTTACTTATTTTTATTGTAATAATTTACATAATTCTCCAATTGACCGATTGACCAATTGACCAATTAAATTAGTCGATAGTGAATAGTTGTTAGTCGTTAGTTTAAAATATAAGTTTTCAGTTATCGTATACAGCCAAAAACTTAAAGCTAAAAGCGAAAAACCATAATTCAAAACTCAAAACTTTTTCTATCAATATTAAATTTTAAGTTCTGTTTTTGCTTCTTATCTTTTCATTTTTGCTATATAACATGCGAGATAAGAAAGATGAAAATCAATATATAAAACAATGTATTTAAATTTTAAATTTTGAGCTATGGCTTTGCGTTTTACACTTTGCATTTTGCGTTATATAACTATCTTATTCTGTCTTCTTCCTTCCTAACTCTACGCTCCACGCTGTACGCTCTACGCTAGTTTTACATTTTTATACTTCTCCTGCTTGTAATACGGTAATAGCTACCACATTAACTATATCATCAGCACTACAACCTCGAGAAAGGTCATTAACCGGTTTTCTCATTCCCTGTGAGATTGGACCAATAGCCTCAGCTTTAGCTAATCTTTCTATTAATTTATAAGCAATGTTCCCAGAATGTAAATCGGGGAATATCAGGACATTAGCTTTTCCCGCGATTTTACTATTTGGAGCTTTTCTCTTCCCGATCGAGGGAATCAATGCAGCATCAGCCTGAAGCTCTCCATCAATAAGTAACTCTGGCCTCTTTTCTTGGGCAATTTTAGTAGCCTTGATTACTTTATCAACCAAGGGATGCTTGCCGCTCCCCTTAGTGGAAAAAGATAACATTGCCACTCTCGGTTCAAAGCCAACCAATGCTTTTCCGGTTGCCGCACTGGCAATAGCAACATCGGCAAGTTGTTCGGCATTGGGTTCCGGATTTAAGGCACAATCAGCAAAAACCATAATCCCGTTTTCTCCATAAGAACAATCAGGTACCACCATAACAAAAGAACTTGAAGCAATATTTATACCAGGAGCTGTTTTTATAGTCTGTAAAGCTGGTCTAAAAACGTCCCCTGTGGCGTTAACAGAACCGGCAACCAAACCATCCGCATCATCATGATAGACCATTAAGGCACCAAAATAAAGAGGATTTTCCAATAGTTGGTAAGATTTGTCTAAGCTCATTCCTTTATTTTTACGAAGTTGATAATAAGATTCTGCATATTCTTTCAGTTTTTTAGAATCTTTGGGGTTTATTATTTTTATTTCATCTGGCAATTCTACCTCCAATTCCCGGGCTTTAGATTTAATGCTTTCTTCTCTCCCTAAAAGTATTAAACTGGCAAAACCTTCATTAACAATAGTCTCTGCCGCTTTAATCATCCGAGGCTCTTCTCCCTCTGGAAGTACGATTATTTTGGGATTTTTCTTGGCTTTTTCTCGAATAAGTTGTGAAAGTTTCATTCATCCTCTCCTTCTAATTAATATATTTTTTACTTCTTTTCCCTGACACTTTTATTCTATTTTCTTACGCAATATAGAACACAATATATAAATTAGTTAGCTGATTACCTGGTTAGTTAGTTAGTTAACTGGTTTAATATTAATAATTCATTACCCAATTAACCATTTAACTAAGTAACTAACTAACGAATCACGATTTAAATATTATTTATTCTATCTTCTTTTCCTTAGTATCTTTCTTTATATTTCTCTTCACGATATACGATATACGATATACAAAAATATTACTATCAATTTTCTTGCAAATTTTGTATAATTATAACATAGATTACTTTTTAAATCGAGAAATATTATGAAAATCCTAGGGATAATTACTGAATATAATCCTTTTCACAATGGCCATCTTTACCATCTTTTTCAAGCGAAAGAAATAACCGGAGCAGATTACGTAGTGGCAGTTATGAGCGGAAACTTTCTGCAAAGAGGAGAACCGGCAATTATAAATAAATGGGCTCGAGCAAAGATGGCACTAAATGCCGGTATTGACCTGGTAATCGAGCTCCCTTTTGTTTTTTCTACTCAGGACGCAAATGGTTTTGCCTTTGGGGCAGTGAAATTACTTGATTCGCTTCAGATTATAGATTATCTATGCTTTGGCTGTGAAACTGATAATATTGATGTCCTTTACTCTATAAGCAATTTTTTGCATATTGAACCACAGAAATACAAAGAACTGATAGTACAATATAGTAAAAAGGGATACGAATTTCCAAAAACAAGGAGCCAGGCCCTATGTGAATACCATAGGACATTCGGAATAGAGGATTTAGAAAAAATATCACCTTTAGAGCTAAATAAGTTACTAAAATACCCCAATAATATTTTAGCTTTAGAATATATAAAACATCTAATAAATTTGAAGAGCAAAATCAAGCCTATAACCATAAAAAGAATAGGAGCAAGTTATCATCAAAAGAATATTAAAGGTAAAATATCCAGTGCCACCTCTATTAGAAACGAAATACTAAATAACTTAAGCTCCTCTAAAACCGATCTTTCTATACTGAATGATAAAATAAAATCTACCATCCCTCAATCAGGATTCCTTGTATTAGAGAAAGAATTAAGGGAAGGCAGAGGCCCTATCACCCTCGACTCTTACCGGCAATATATTCTTGCTACCCTGAGAAGGATGCCATTGGCTGATATTTCCCGCATACATGGAATAACCGAAGGATTGGAAAATAGAATAAAGAAAGCATCTTTGAAATCCTGTACCGTTGAGCAATTAATTGATTCAATTAAAACCAGGAGGTACACCCGCACTAAAATTCAACGTATAATCCTACACATTATGGCAAACCTCTCTAAAAAAGATGTAAAAACATTTAATAGATGTGGGCCTTTGTATGCAAGGGTTTTGGGATTCTCCAAGAAAGGCAAAACTCTATTAAGAACCATTAAAAAAATTTCTTCTACCCCAGCAATCAGTAAATTATCAAATTATTTAAGACAAACAATCTCTGAGGAAAATAACAATTTTCGAAATAGATCAATTAAGATGCTTGATCAAGACATTCTTGCTACTGATATATATGTTCTTGGTAATAAAAAGGTAGAAGATAGATTGGCTCGACTTGATTTTACCCACAAAATAGTGATAAAAAAAGACTAGATTAGTCATTAGTGAATAAAACTGGCGTAGAGCGTAGAGCGTATAGTATATAACGAAAAACGAAAAGCGCAAAACAGTATTCGTATCTCGTATCTCGTGAATCGTATCTCGTTAATAAGATAAAAACTAGAAGACAGAATTCGGGAGTCGGAAGATTATTAGCTGATAGTGTCATTTAGGAGGTAGGGGTTCGTGGAAATAAGACAAAAGACAATACGCTGACTAGCGAAAACTGACAACTGAAAACCTTTATTTAATGCTAACGACTAGTTAAGAGTTCTAAATTGTGGTTTTCCGCTTTTAGCTTTAAGCTTTTAGCTTTATACGATAACTAAAAACTTATATTTTAAACTTACGGCTAATAATGGCTTACAAAAAGAGAAATTTCTATGTAATTAAATTATTTTTCATCGTGTAAATAAATTTTTCATCTTTATAATTTTATTAATTTTATTATTGCATCATCAAAATCATCAACCGGAATAATTCTAATACCATGACTGAATTTAAGAGCTTCCGGGTAATTTTTTTGAGGGACTAAAAATACGTCAGCTTTATGCTTTTTTGCAGATATTATTTTTTGTTTAATTCCATCTACTTCGCTTATTCTCCCATCCATACTTAAATTACCGGTTCCGGCGACTAACAAACTACTACTTAGATCATTTTCGGTTAATTGATTTAATATTTCCAAGGCAATCATCAGGCCAGCAGAAGGCCCTTTTACTTTTTCTAAATTTATTTTTATTTTTAAAGGAAATTTGCATTGAAGATCTTTCGTATCAGCATAGACACCTATCCCGATTCTTTCTGTTTTATCATCAGTATTAGGAAGCTCAATAAGAGAAATTGATGTTGAATAAGTACTATTATCCCTTAAAAAAATAACCCCAACTATTTGATTTGAACTATAACTTCTGATAATTTCTGAAAATTCTTCTAGAGTACGAATCGGTTTCTCATCAATTTTTATAATCACATCACCTGGTAATAGTTTATTTTTTGCCGGGCTATTATCCAATATTCCTTTAATTAGCATTCCTCGTCCTGATATTTCCGGAGAATATCCTGCTTCCCTTAGAGCTACAACTTTGGAAATCATCTGGCTTTCCTTCATTAATTTTTCCATTATATTAATATAATCTTTTTGAGCTATGTTCAATAAAGTTTCATTATTACTATTTTTTAAATCAATATTAGGATCAAAAAAACCATAAATATATAATAATAAATTTGCTTTTATTATAGCGGTTGAGGTGAGTAAAAAATGGCCCTTAGCGTCTTTCCCACCGTTTTCTACCGTAATATTTTCGCTAAGATTGATAGCCTGCCCCGGAATTACCAGGAAATAGGAAGTAGGAATTAGATTGAGTAAAATTAGAACTGCGATTATAATAATTAAAAAATATCTTTTAAAATAGTACATTGTTTCTCTTTATTCTAAAGTTAGATTTTTACTCTAATTTAATCATAAATATTCTTTATAAAAAAATACGGTTAAGCCTTATTAAGCAAGTATCTAACTTGATGGCGTACGCTGTTTTGTTAAGCTTTTTTATTAATAAATAATGTATTTAATTTTTTCTCTACAATTTTCGGGACCAACTGGGATATGTTGCCATTTAAACTTGATATTTCTTTAACTATACTGGAATTTAAGTAGGAATATTTGGAACAAGTAACCATAAAAATTGTTTCAATTTCCGGAGCAAGCCTTTTATTCATTAAAGCTAATTGTGATTCATGTTCAAAATCAGAGATAGCTCTCATCCCCCTGATTATAATATTTGCTTTATTTTTTCTCACAAAATCAATTAATAAACCAGAAAAAGACATCACTTCAACATTTTCCAAATTCTTGGTGACTTCTTTTATCATATCTGTTCTTTCTTGTGCTGAAAACAAAGTTGTCTTTTTAGAGTTAACTGCTACTGCTACTATTAATTTATCGATAATTTTTGTGGTTCTTTCAATGATATTTAGATGGCCATTAGTAATCGGATCAAAACTACCTGGATAAACGGCTATTTTCATTTTTCCCTCCTTTTATTTAGTCGTTAGTGAATAGTGAATAGTCGTTAGTATTTGGTTAGCTAGTTAGTTAAATATTAACATATTCGTAAAAAGATAGATAGCACTCTCCGTATCTTCTTTGATTATGTAACCTCAATTTATTTAAATTTTCCACAATATTTTCTTTTTTGTAATATTGAGCAATCACCAAACCATTATGTTTCAATATAGGTAATTTCGATATCTCTGATAGAGATATATTTATCAGTCCTCTATTGTAAGGAGGGTCAAGAAAGATAAAATCCAATAAAATATTTCTTCTGGCTAATAATTTTAAACCGTATAAAAAATCTATTTTGTAAACTGCAGCATTTTGACTGTTTTTTGTTTTTTCTAAATTTTCTTTTATAATTTTTATGCATTTTTGCTCTTTTTCGATAAAGATTACATTTTTTGCTCCCCTGCTTAATGCTTCAATCCCTACTGCACCGGTGCCTGCAAATAGATCTAAAAAACGGGTTTCCTCAACAGATGTCCCCAAAATATCAAATAAAGCCTCCCTCACCTTTTCAGAAGTAGGACGAACAGATAAATCCTTAGGCGATTTTAGTATTTTACCCTTATTTTTCCCAGCAACAATTCTCATAATTTTTCCTTTATCAATTTACCAATGCACCAATTCCCCAATTAACCAATTAAATTAGTTGTTAGTAGATAGAACTAGTATAGAGCGTACAGCATTTAGCGTATAGTAAAATTCGTATCTAACATCTCGTGAATCCTATATCGTTAAAAGAATAAAAATAACAAGACAGGATTCAGAAGTCCTGCTCCTATCGGGTAAAGATATTTTTAAGAACATAGTTTACAATATTAGCATTTCGTTCTATATAACAATTCCTATCATACCAAATTAAAAACACAAAACAAGGTAATAAAGACCATAATTCAAAATTAAACAATATTTATGTGTAAAATATTGTTTTTAATGTAGGGGTTAAATTTATTTAACCTGAGTTTTTGGTAATTCATTTTATCGTGCTTGATGAATTAAGCCCCTACCTCCAAACACCATCCGCTAATAATCTTCTGATTTCTGATTAATATTTTCTTAGCGATATACGGATTCACGAGATACGAAATACGAATTTGCCTTCTTCTTCCCTAACTCTACGCTGTACGTTCCACGCTATCCGCTGTTTTTTATTATAAACTTTAAATTTTTACTTGCCAAGGCTTCGTATAATATGATAGAATATTTACTGTTAAATATTTTTTACAACTAACAGGAGGCAATATAAAATGGCGAAATGTGACATCTGCGGTAAAGGTCCGCAATTTGGCAACAAAATAAGCCACTCTCATAAAGTTACTAAAAGAATGTGGCATCCTAATATTCAAAAAATAAAAGTTAATATTGATAATACTGTAAAAAGAATTAATGTCTGCGCTAAGTGCTTAAAAGCCGGCAAAGTAAAGAAAAGTGCTTAATCATACCATTCCTTGAGTTTATCAATAACTTCATTGGTTATCCAATCAGGAGTAGAGGCACCACTGGTAATTCCAACCTTATCTTCAGGATGAAACCATTTATATTTTAGTTGGTTTTTAGTTTCAATATGATAGGTCTTTACTCCCTGCTTCTTACTTATTTCTGCTAATCGGGTTGTGTTAGCGCTTTCCTTTCCTCCAATCACCAACATCACATCCACTTCATTTGACAACTCAAGCACGCTCTTTTGTCTTTCCGTGGTAGATTTACATATTGTATTATATATTCTTAATTCCTCAGTTTTGTTTAACAGTGCAGATGCTAATTCATAAAAATTATAAATATTTTTGGTGGTTTGAGATATAAAAGCAATTTTTTTCTTTGTGATCATTTTCTCTGTATCGGCAATTGAATTTATCACCAAAGCATCGTTTTGAATCGTATCCAATAAGCTTAGCACTTCGGGATGTTTTTTGTCCCCATAGACAACTATAAAATAGTTCTTTTTGTGTAAATATTGTGCTATCTTTTGAACTTTTTTAACATATGGACAGGTGGTATCAACTACCGATAACTTTTTTTGGTAGGCCTTTTTAAGCATTTTGGGAGAGATACCGTGAGCTCTGGTAATAACTGTACTTTCTTCCGGAATTTCATCTAAATTATCTACCAGCTTTACTCCTTCTTTTGTAAAATATTTTATAACTTGAGGATTATTTATTATTGAACCCAACATATAAAGGTTATCTTTTTTTTCTTTTAAGGCATTTTTAGCTAAGTCTACAGATTTTTTAACTCCGAAGCAAAATCCCATTTTTTTAGATAATATTATTTTCAATTTGTTTTCCCCTGTATTTTTTTTGCTTTTTTATTATCTTTAAAATCTCATCCTTAACTTCCTCAATGCTTTTTTCTGTAGAATCTATAAGAATAGCATCTTTTGCCTTAATTAAAGGAGCATATTTTCTCTTACTGTCAATTTCATCTCTCTGCGCTATCTGTTTCTTAACTTCTTCATAACCTACATCATAACCTTTTTTTATAAGTTCTTTGTACCTCCTCTTAATTCTTTCCTCCTCAGAAGCGGTAAAATATAATTTTATATCTGCCATCGGTAAAATTACCGAACCAATATCCCTGCCTTCCATTACAATATTCCCTTTTTCGGCTAATTTTCTCTGCAGATGAATTAACTGTCTTCTTATTTTGGGTAGTTTGGCTATTTGAGAAACATTCTGATCAATTTTTGGATTGCGTATTTCCTCAGTTACATCTTCTTCGTCAACAAAGATATGGTAATAATCTTTCAAACTATTAGTATTTGTTTTTTTGATAGTTATGCAGGTGCTTGAAACTATATCGGAAATCATATTTTCATTGTTTATGTCAATATTATTTTTTAACACTTTCCAGGTTATTGCCCGGTAAATTGCTCCTGTATCAATATATATAAAACCTAATTTACGAGCAATTAATTTACCCATAGTACTTTTGCCCACAGCAGCCGGTCCATCTATAGCGATTATAAAACCATTTTTTTTCATAAAATTATTAATTCTCCAATTTACCAATTGACCGATTTACCAATTAATATAGTCGTTAGTGAATAGTTAATAGTCGTTAGTACAAATGCAAGATACAAGTTTATTTAGTTACTTGGTTACCCAGTTACCCGGTTTACCAGTTGGCCAGTTAATTCTAGTTATTAATTTCAAATACAAATTCTCAGTTATAAGTTGGGGATTAGCTGATACAGTTAACCAGCTTGATTTTAATTATTCAACCGGGTAACTGGTAAACTGGCTAATCGGCTAACTATCTAACAATTATGATATTTTCTTCAGACTTTTAATTTCTTCTTTGTTTAAATACCTGTATTCTCCCGGCTTTACTCCTTTTAAGGAAATGGGACCCGTCCGGATTCTTGTAAGCTTTAAGACAAAATGCCCAATATATTCAGCCATTTTTCTAATCTGTCTTTTCTTTCCTTCTTTTATTTTTATTTTTAATATAGCATTCCCTTTAATAGTTTTTAATAAGTAAATCTTACAGGGAGATATTTTATAATTATTTTTTAAAGTTACTCCCTTTGATACTGTTTTTAATTTTTCAGAAGAAGGGACTCCCTTTACTTTAACAATGTAAACCTTTTCTACTCCTTTTGCGGGATGAGTTAAAGTATAAGTCAACTCGCCATCATTAGTAAAGAGTAATAATCCTTCAGAATTATAATCCAATCGACCCACCGGATATACCCTTTCTTTCACATCTATTAACAAATCTAAAACAGTCGACCTGCCAAAAGGATCAGACAAAGAAGTTAAATATCCTTTAGGTTTATTTAGTAATATATATGAATAATGTTTTTTCTCTTTATATTTTACTAATTTACCATTTACTTCAACAATATCTTTTTCAGGATCAACCTTAGTTCCCAACTTAATAACGACAGAGTTATTTACCTCTACCTGGCCCTGAAGGATAAGTTCTTCGCATTTTCTCCGGGAAGCAATCCCTGCTCCCGCCAAATATTTTTGCAATCTTTCAATCATGTCATTTAACCCCAATTTCGCTTAGTTTCGGAAGATCGTTAATTTTTTTTAAGCCGAAGTGCATTAAAAAAAAGTCAGTAACTTTGTAAAGCAAAGGATTTCCAGGTGCTTTCTTTCTCCCACTAATTTTTACAAATTTATGCTTTAGTAAATTAAATAAAACCCCCGAACAACTTACTCCCCTTATCTTTTCAATTTCTGAACGAGTTACCGGTTGATTGTAGGCAATAATAGCCAGTGTTTCCAGGGCTGCTTTAGAAATTTGAAGCTTTTTTTTATTTTCTAAGATTTTTTTTACCCAGACAGAGTACTGGGGCTTGGTACCTAGTTTATAACCACCGGCAATTTCATATATTTTAAATGGCCTGCCATCATCGTCATATTTTGAGATTAATTCATCAATAATCGGTCTACTTCTTTTTTTCTCAAGACCGGTAATATCTTTTATCTTCTCAAGGGTTAATGGATTATTGTATACCAACAATAAACATTCTATTACATTGCTCCATTCTGAATTGCTTCTTGACTTTTCTTTAATTTTAAAGCATCTCCTTTTAGATTGAACATTATCCTATCAAAGTTTTTCTTCTGATAGCATTTTATCTTTCTTAAATATATAAGTTCTAATAAAGAAAGAAAAATAACGATAATTTCTAACTTACTCTGAGCTCTTTCCATGAAATAATCGAAAGATAATCCTTCTTTACTGTCCTTCAAGAGGCTAATTATTTCTTTCATCTTAGAAGCGGTAGTAAAAGTCCTTTTTTTAAAGGGTATAAAATCTTCTTTCTTTGTATTCTGTAATACCTTATCCAAAGAAGTTAAAAGATCTGATAAATCAACTTTCTGAATTTCTACGCCATCTTCTTTATTATTGTTTTCTATCTCCGGAAAATAGATATTATTTTGGGCACCTTCTCTTTCCTTTAAATATTTGACCACTTTTTGAAATTTGTTATATTCCTGGAGATTTGCTTCTTTTTCTTTTGAAATCATAAAATCATTGTATTCATTATCTTCCTCTTCACTGGTTTTAACTTCCAGTTTAGGAAGAAGATTTTCTGATTTTATTTTTAATATTAACGCTATTTCAGCAATGGTTTTACCGGCAATACTTAAATCGATAGTGCCCTTGTTTTGAATAACATATTTTAAATACTGATCTATTACTTCATTAACCGGAACTTGTTCAATATCTATAATGTCTTCTTTTATATTTCTCAATAATTCTTCTACAGAACTATTTAAATCATTAATATTTATCTTAAAACCAACATCTTTATTATTCATAATACAAATTCATTGCTTTTTTTGCTTCATCGAGAGTCTGTTTAGCTGTTTGCCTTGCCACTTTGCTCCCTTCCATTACAATTTCTTTAATTATTTTCGGATTTTTTTCATAATATTTTCTTTTTTCCCTAAAACTCTCAAACTTATTTATTAAGGCCTGGGCCAGTTTTTCTTTACATTCTACGCATCCTAATTTTCCTGATTTACATCCGGCAGATATTTCTTCGGTTTTTTGCGGATTAAATATCTCCTGATAGGTAAACACCACACAAATATCCGGATGTCCAGGATCATTCAATCTTATTTTTTGGGTATCGGTTATCATTGTTTTTACTTTTTCTTCGATTTTTTCCGGAGAATCGGATATGGAAATAGTATTTCCTAAACTTTTACTCATTCTCTTCCCATCAGTTCCAGGTACTCGGGGAATCTTGGTTAATTTTACCTGAGGCAAAGGGAAAATATTCTTATAAAGATTATTAAATCTCCGGGCTATTTCCCGAGTTAATTCTATGTGGTGTACCTGATCTTCTCCTACCGGTACGGCATTCGCTTTGTAGATTAATATATCTGAAGCCATTAGAACCGGATATCCCAAAAGACCATAACCAATATTGTCTTTCAGTCCCAAATCTCGTATCTGCTCTTTTAATACTGGATTTCTTTCTAACCATGGCAAAGGAGTTATCATGGAAAAAAGTAGATGTAATTCTGCATGTTCCGGAACATAAGATTGTATCAATACGGTACTCCTTTCGGGGTCAATACCTGCGCTAAACCAATCTATAAGCATCTCCTTAACATTTTCTTTTAAATCCTCAGTTTTGTCATAGCCGGTAGTTAGAGCGTGTAAATCTACAACGCCAAAAAAACACTTGTATTCTTCCTGAAGTTTTACCCAATTTTCTAAAGCTCCTAAATAATTCCCCAAGTGTAATTTTCCGGTAGGTCGCATTCCGCTAAAAATTATTTTTGCCATTTAAAATACTCCTCTCTAATTTTTTATTCTTGAAAAATGTTTTTTTAATTGACCAATTTACCAATTAAATTAGTCGCTAGTGAATAGTAATTCGTATCGCGTATCTAGTATCGCGTCAAGAAAATTAGTTTTTAATTATCGGTTTTTGTTTTTCTATATTTCTGTCATTGAGAGATCTGATTTATCAGTGCTTAGTAATCTCATCCTTAATCGTAGGACAGGCGTCTCGCCTGTCTATTAATTCCTCAATTAAGTATTTTTTTAGCAATTTGCCAATACACTAATTGGCCAATAAATCTAGTTACCCTGTTTACCAGTTCGCCAGTTAAATTATTTGATAGTCACTGGTTTTTAGTTTTTAGTTGTTGGTTTTTAGATAAAGAAATCAGTTT
>CAZXYB010000010.1:11973-15682 GCA_964644855.1 uncultured Atribacterota bacterium
ATAGTCACTGGTTTTTAGTTTTTAGTTGTTGGTTTTTAGATAAAGAAATCAGTTTACGATTTTCGGTTTTCTTAACCACCTAACCAGGTAACTAGCTAACAAAAGATGTAATAAGTAATCTGTAACAAGAGTCTATTTTTATATGATTTCTGAAATTTAATCTCACTACTCATTACTTATCACTTATCACTCATTACTGTATTTTATACGCAATATGAATTTAAACTAGTAAACGAAATAGAAAAAATACAATAGGAAATAACACTTTTCCAATTATACCACTTAACACCAGGATTAATAAGAAAATTGGCCCATAAGATTCTAACTTCGCATACTTGTAGGCCTGAGAATAAGGCAAAAGGCCCAACAGTATTTTAAACCCATCTAAGGGCGGAACAGGAATTAGATTAAATATTGCCAGTGCAATATTTATGATCACACCTGTCTGTAGAAATATTAACCATCCTTTTATCACAGTTATTGATAAATTAAAAAAAGAGCTGCTTTGTGCCATGGTAATTTGACCGATAAGATGATAACTTAACCTTAATACAAGGGCAAATATTACTGCAATTATAACATTAGCAATAGGACCAGCCAATGAAACATATATCATGTCTCTTTTAGGATGATTCAATCTATTAAAATTTACCGGGACCGGTTTTGCCCATCCAAATCTGAATAAAAGCAGCATCAAAGTCCCTATTGGGTCAAGATGAGCCAAAGGATTCAAAGTAAGCCTTCCCGCTTCTTCTGCCGTTGGATCACCTAATTTATAAGCCATCCTACCATGCCAGTACTCATGAAAAGTGATAGCGATTAAAACAGCTGGTATACTCCAGGCAATTTCGAATATATTATCTAACATTTTTTATTTCTTATTCCTTCCCTCTAAAATATTTTTTACAAATCTAATTTCATCTTTTTTGTTTTCTACCTCTCCATCCAACTGAGCACAAAGTAATTTATTTAAAATCTGCGAATAGATCGGACCAGGCTCAATCTGCAGTTCTTTTAGTTCCTTTCCTGAAATACATAGACTTTCTTTTTTATATTTTTTTAAATAATTAATTATCCTTTCCTTCACAATATCACCATCGCTTTCCATTATAGCTAAAAATAATACTTCATTAGACAAACCTTTTAATTTTATATAGATATTGCTTGGAGATATTTCATCTTTTTGCGATATAAATTTTATAATTTGGTCTAAATTTAAATAAATATAGTTTATGTTTTCTAAATATTTTTGCTTAAATATTAATCTTTTGAAAATTCTCTGCAACTGTTTTTTTTCAATATTTTTGGTCAGACAACAAAAGTATATTACCCATAGTTGTATTTTTTCATCAAGCATATTACATTTCCAAAAACTATAATTATCTTTCACCTTATTTAATCTTTTAACTGTTTCTTCATTTAACTCAACTTCCGGAAGAATATATCTCAATGCTTTTAATTTTTCTATTCTTTTTAAAGATTTTATAGGGCTTTCTTCTTTTAATATTAGAATTAATTCTTCGGTAATTCTTTTCTTTCTTAATCTGGAGAGTAATTTATCATCAATAGCTTTTTTCAAAAAATTTTCTGTTGTCCTATCCATTTTGAAATTATATCTCTGCTCGAATCTTATTGCTCGTATAATTCGTGCCGGATCTTCAACAAAACTCAAATTATATAAAACCCTGACTATACCTTTACGTAAATCTCTTTGTCCGCCAAAAAAATCGATTAATTTTCCAAAATATTTTTGGTTTAACTGGATAGCCATGGCATTTATAGTAAAATCTCTTCTGTACAAATCTTTTTTAATTGAACTTAGCTCAACCTTGGGAAAAGCCGCGGGGTATTCATAAAATTCTCGTCGGGCAGTTGCTACATCTATCTTAAAGCCATCTGCTAAAATTACTATTGCGGTTCCAAATTTTTCGTGGCTTCTAACTCTTCCTCCCAGGTCTTTGCCTAACTCTCGAGCAAATTTTATTCCTTCTCCTTCAACTACAATGTCAAGATCGTAATTTTTAATCCCTAAAAAGAGATCTCTTACGAATCCACCTACCATAAAAACCGGAAAATTTAATCTATCCCCTATTTTCCCAATTTTATCCAAAACATTTCTAACTCTTTCAGAAAATATTTTCTCAATTAATTCTATTTGTTTCTTTCTCTCCATCTTCCCGCTGGTCTTAACATACGTCGAAAATGATCTTTTAGGAATGTGATTTTCCCCATACAAATTTCTTATTAAATCTGTTCTGGTAATAATTCCTACCAATTTATCCTCTTGGTTAACAACTACTATTCTTCCGATATCGTAATCAATCATTAATTCTTGAATTTCAGTTAAAGGGGTATCTAATTTTACTCTAACTACCTGATCGGACATATATTTACTTACCAGCTCTTTACCAAGACCATGTTGTTTTGCCTTATTTACTTCTTGCATTGTTATAATGCCCTCTAGTTTCCCTTCTTCTACTACCGGAATCCCATTATGTCCGTATCTTAATAATATTTTTTTCGTCTCTTCAATAGAAATTGAAGTATTAACAGTCTTAACCGGTGAAGACATGATATCTTTCGCTACAATTCCCAGTTTTATTTTTCTTTCCAAGATCCTGATAAGTTTTTTCTCTAATTCATCAAGGGATAAATCTTTTACTACTGCCGAAGCTGCCTGAAAGTGACCTCCCCCTCCTAGTTCTTTTAGAATTTCATCAACGTCAACGGAGCTTGTTCTGCTTCTTCCAACTATATATATTCGGTCTGTCATTTTTACCATAGTAAAAAAAACATCACTGTTTTCTATTTCTATTAACTTATGAGTGAGAAGAGCCAGCCCTTCTGTATAATTCTTTACTTCTGCTTTAGCCATATTAATGCGTACACCCTTGCAAAAGATTTCTTTAGAAGAAAGCAGTAGTTTATTTAATAATTTTTTTTGAGCTATACTTAAGCCAATATTTATAAAATTTGCTACAACTTTTAATTTTATTCCTTTGTCAAACAAATAAGAAATGCTATTTATATCATCAATTGTAGTACTTGAAAAAGTAAGGGAGCCGGTATCTTCATAAATCCCCAGGGCAAAGATAGTTGCTTCTATAGGGCTAATTTCTAAATTCATTTTCCTTATTTTTTTCAACATTATGGTAGTAGTTGCCCCTACTTCTTCTATTACATTAATATCCCCTTTAATATCGTCCGTAGTGGAGGGGTGGTGATCATAGATATGAATTTCCAAATCTCTCTTATTTATTACATTAGCAAATGTGCCAATCCGTCTTTTTATTCTGGTATCAACTATTATCAATTTAGTAATTTCTTCTATTTTAATTTTCTTAAGAGGGGTTATCTCTATTAAATCGCCATACATAGAGATAAATTTTCTTACATTTCTCTCTAAAGATCCGGTAAACACTAAAAGAGCGTCTTTATATATTTTTTTAGCTGCTACCATAGCAGCTAAAGAGTCAAAATCAGTACTTTGATGACTAATAATTATTTCCAACTAATTACCCTCTTTTTTAAATTTATTCACTTAAAATTATAACATAAATAAGCAGTATATAGTATATCGTATTTCGTTAAGAAGGACTAGTGTAGAACGAAATTAGCGTGGAGCGTAGAGTTAGGAAAGAAGAAGACAGAATTCAGGAGTCAGTAGCCATAATATTAAATAGCGTATGGAATAAATTAAAAGTTACAG
>CAZXYB010000011.1:0-6058 GCA_964644855.1 uncultured Atribacterota bacterium
ATTTATATAAAAAGAATCCTGGTCATCTCTGGCAGGATGGTCTTTAGGAATATTAAGTGCTTCAAAGTTATAATAATCTAATTCTACTTCCGGGCCCTCTTCTATCTTAAAGCCTAAACTTAAAAATATTTCTTCAATCTCTTTTAAAACTAAATTAATGGGATGAGCAGTTCCTCTACCTAATTTTCTCCCCGGAAGAGTAAGGTCAATACCTTCTCCCTGTAATCTTTTTTCTTTCTCCAGTTTTTCAATTCCCATCTCTTTTATTTTGAGTAGTTTTTCAATCTCTCCTTTGGTTTGGTTTAGTAACTGCCCGGCTTTTGGCCTTTCCTCCCGAGAAAGCGTTCCCAACTTTCTCAACAGGAGAGTCACTATCCCCTTTCTGCCTAAATATTCTACTCTTAATTTCTCGATATCTTTTAAATCCTTAACCAAATTTGATTTAGAAACAATTTCTTTTTTAACCTCTTTTATTTTACTTTCCAATAGTATCCCCTCCTCATCATTAATAGCCCTGATAAAATAAAAAAAGGTCTACAATTTTCTTCGCCTTGTAAAGGGACGAAAATTATAGACCTTTTCCGCGGTACCACCCTTTTTGATCTGCCTTTTATTAGGCAAATCCGTACTTTTACTCCTTATAACAGTGGAGTACTGGCGAAACTTACTTTTATAATTTCAGCCTGCAGCTTTAAAGTGAATTTCGATTACTGTCCAACCAGATTAAATATCGAGTCAGTCATAACCTACTTATCTTTATTATAACTTTTAACAAAAAACATATTGCAAACATTAATGTACGTAAAAATAAATTTAATTTAAGCTTTCTTTAGCTACTTTTACCACACTAACAAATGCTTCCTGATTACTTACTGCTAATTCAGCTAATATTTTCCGATTGATTTCTACGCCTGCAACCTTTAAACCTCTTATAAATTTATTATAAGATATTCCTTCGTTTCTGGCGGCAATACCAATTCTGGTTATCCACAAACTTCTAAAATCTCTTTTTTTCGCCCTTCTATCTCTATAGGCATAAGAAAGTGCCTTCATCATAGCTTCATGAGCAGTACGATAAAGTTTGCTTTTTGCCCCCCAATATCCTTTAGTTAATTTTAATACTTTCTTTCTTCTTCTTCTTGAGGCAACGCTATTTGTCGCTCTTGGCATACTATTCACTCCTTATTTTTATATCCAAATTGTTTTTTTTACTTATTTTCTCTTTTATTTAATCTTATTCTTAAAATGGTATCCCCATATCTTTAAAAATATTAAGAATAAGGCAGCAATACTCTTACTTTTTTTATATCAGCACTACTAACCGTAGTATCTTTTCTTAGATTTCTTTTACGTTTTGCAGTCTTTTTAGTTAAAATATGACTTTTATAAGCCTTTGACCTTATTATTTTACCTGAACTGCTTACTTTATATCTTTTTGCCGAACTCTTGTGTGTCTTCATTTTAGGCATATGTGTCTAACCTCTTTCTTGGTAATATTTCATATTATTTAGGTATTAAAACTAAAATCATATTTCGTCCTTCTAATTTTGGTTCCTTGACAACCTTGGAAATTTCTTCGGTATGTTTAGTTATACGCTCCAACAATTCCCTTCCTAAATCTAAATATCTCATTTCTCGCCCTCTAAACATTATAGTAACTTTTACCTGATTACCTTCTTCTAAAAATTTAGATAAATTTTTTACTTTAAAATTGTAATCATGGTCTCCAATATTAGGACGCATTTTTATTTCTTTCATTCCGCCGCTTTTCTGTTTCTTCTTCCCGTTTCTATTTTTTTTATCCAGTAAGTATTTATATTTTCCGTAATCGATGATTTTACAAACAGGGGGTTTAGCTTCTGGTGCAACTTCAACTAAATCAAGATTACTCTTTTTGGCAAGTTCAAGACCTTCCCTTTTGCTAACTATTCCTACCTGCTTACCTTCAAAATCTATAAGCATAATCTTTTCTGCTCTGATTTTTTCATTTATTCTTAATTTTGATTTTGACTTAATTCCTATTTTCCTCCTTTACGCACTTTAAAGATGAGCAAGATGTCAATTTTTCTACAATTTAAATTACCTTTTTGGCTCAACTTTGAAATATAATTTTACTAATTTTAGTAGAAAAAAAATTAGTTTCTACCCCTCCTTAAAACATATGTAATTCTCCATTATTTTTAAAAAAACTATAACATATTCTTTATTCATAGTCAATACATCAATCAGTATCAAGTATCGAGTATCAAGTATTGAGTAAAGAAAAAAATAAAAATAATAGTTAAAAAACTACTATTTCCTTTCTTAAAATACCCCACTAAAGTTTACACTAACCTCATATCTCGTGAATCGTATCCCGCAAAGAAAAACGAAACCAGTATTCATAAGTCAGAAGATTATTAATAAATAATGTTTAGGATGTAGATTCGTTAAAATAATCCAAAACACAATAAGCTGTAAATCGAAAACTTATATTAATCATAGTGACTATTCAATAACTAGTAATTTAAGCTGATTAATCTTTAAGATAAGTTCTTACCCTTAATCTCTTTTAAAACATCTTCGATAAACTTGGTTATTTTTATCTTCCCTAAATCTCCCTTTCCCCTCTTTCTTAGCGAAGCAAAGCCCTCTTCTACTTCTTTATCCCCAAATATCAACATGTAAGGTATCTTTTCCATCTCAGCTTTTCTTATCTTAGCACCAATTTTATCATTAATCTCATCTAATTCTGCCCTTATATTATACTTGCTTAGCTCTTCCAATAAATTTTTACCATACTCGACATGTCTATCAGCAATAGGCAGTAATCTTACTTGAACAGGAGCTAACCACAATGGAAATGCCCCCGCATAATTTTCGATAAGTATTCCGATAAATCTCTCTATGCTTCCCAGAATAGTTCGATGCAGCATAACCGGTCTTTCCTTGTTTCCTTCTTTATTAATATAATAAAGTTCGAATTTTTCCGGCATAATAAAATCTAACTGGATGGTACCACACTGCCAGCTTCTGCCTATGCAATCCTGTAAATGAAAATCTATTTTGGGACCGTAAAATGCACCATCACCTTCATTTACAACATAATCTATCTTTTTATCTTTTAAAGCTTCTTCTAGACTGCTAGTAGCTTTTTCCCATACTTCGTCAGAACCCATGGCATTTTCCGGTTTAGTGCTTAATTCCACACGATAGGAAAAACCAAAGGTTTTATATATCCTATCAGTTAAATCAATTACTCCTTTTATCTCATCTTTAATTTGCTCAGGAGTCATAAATATATGAGCATCATCCTGGGTAAAACACCTTACCCTAAAGAGTCCGTGCAGTACTCCGGATAATTCATGTCTGTGTACTAACCCTAATTCTCCCATTCTAAGCGGCAAATCTCTATAACTGTGAAGGGTATTTTTGTAAATTAAAATTCCTCCGGGACAATTCATCGGTTTAATAGCATAATCTTCCTCGTCTATCCTGGTAAAATACATATTTTCCTTATAATGATCCCAATGTCCGGATTTCACCCATAATGATTTATTTAAGATAATCGGGGTTTTTACTTCTGTATAACCACTCTTATAATGTTCGTCTTTCCAGTAATTCTCCAGTATATTTCTTAGCACCATTCCTTTTGGATGAAAGAAAGGAAAACCGACCCCCTCATCATGAAAACTAAATAAATCTAAATCTTTTCCTAATTTCCGATGGTCTCTCCTTTTTGCTTCTTCAATTAATTTTAAATAATTATCCAGTTCGGATTTTTTATCGAACGAGGTCCCATAAATACGCTGTAACATCTTATTTTTTTCATTTCCCCTCCAATATGCACCGGCAATACTTAAAAGTTTAAAAGCTTTTAATCTCCCGGTAGAAGGAATATGAGGCCCTCTACACAAATCAATAAAATCGCCCTGCTGATATAAGCTAACTGTATCATCTTCTATATCCTTAAGAAGTTCTACTTTATAATCTTCTTTTTGTTCTTTAAATAATTTTTTCGCTTCTTTTTTGCTTATC
The DNA here is from genome assembly GCA_964644855.1 of uncultured Atribacterota bacterium. Classification (GTDB taxonomy): domain Bacteria; phylum Atribacterota; class Phoenicimicrobiia; order Phoenicimicrobiales; family Phoenicimicrobiaceae; genus Sediminicultor. Next base: position 4,018 of record CAZXYB010000011.1, read on the forward strand.
TCCATCCTTTTTAAAGGGAGATTTCTGTTGACTACCTCTCTCATTTTTTTCTCAATAAGTACTATATCCTCCGGAGTAAAGGAACGATCTAAATCAAAATCATAATAAAAACCATCTTTAATGGCAGGACCAATGGCTAATTTTGCCTGAGGAAATAATTCCTTCACCGCCTGAGCCATAACATGGGAGCTGCTATGATGATAAATTTCCTTACCTTTAGGCGAAGAAAAGGTTATAAACTCAACCCGATCATTATCCTCAAGAACATAATTTAAATCTTTCTCCACTCCGTTTACTATGCCAGCAATTGCCTCTTTACCCAATTTTTGACTTATTTTGAGGGCAGCATCATATAAGGTAGCGCTCTTGTTCAATTTTACTTCCGAACCGTCTAATAAAATAATTTTAATCTCGGACATAATATCCACCTCCTTAATAATTAAACAAAAAAACTTCTTGTCCTATATCAGAAAAGGACGAGAAGTTTAATTTAATAATCTCGCGGTTCCACCTTTTTTAGTTTAAGTTAGTATTTAAGATTAACTTAAACCCGCTTAAAAATATTTTATCGGATATAACCCGCCCAATTCTACTCATCTTTTCAGAATTTTAAATCAGGAATTAAGGCAGAAAGGGTTTTCAATTAAACTTTTATGTAGATAATTACACCTTTAATAGTACCTACTCTCTTTAGAAAAGGTTAACCTACTGTTTTCTACGCAATCTTATTTCATTCTTAAATTTTAAATGGTGGGCGGTACTGGATTCGAACCAGTGACTTCTTGCGCGTCGAGCAAGCATTCTACCACTGAATTAACCGCCCGTATGTTCAAATTATAGGTTATAAGTAATTAAATGGAGGCGGCACTCGGATTTGAACCGAGGATGAAGGATTTGCAGTCCTCTGCCTTCCCACTTGGCTATGCCGCCATAGTTTAATTTACAAACGTGGAGCGGAAAACGGGATTCGAACCCGCGACCCTCGCCTTGGCAAGGCGATGCTCTACCACTGAGCTATTTCCGCAAAAAACCTGGTGCCGAGACCCAGAATTGAACTGGGGACACGTGGATTTTCAGTCCACTGCTCTACCGACTGAGCTATCTCGGCATTTAAATCGCCTTACATAATTATATTATAAAAAAATGGCGGGGCCGACGAGATTTGAACTCGCGATCTCCTGCGTGACAGGCAGGCGTGTTAAACCAAGCTGCACTACAGCCCCACTATAATTTTATTAAAAAATGGTAGGCGGAACAGGGCTTGAACCTGTGACCCCTGGCTTGTAAAACCAGTGCTCTCCCAACTGAGCTACCCGCCCACTTATTTATTTTTTGCTATGCAAATGATATTATAACATCTCTTTTTTTCTTTGTCTATAATAATATTAGCATAATTTTTATAAATTCACCAAATTAAATCAGTTGTTAGCATTTAGTTTTTATTTAAATAGTCTTCCGGTCTAGCAGTCCACTGGTCTGCTGGCCAATTTACTTAAAAGGGCGTATGAAATACGCCCCTACTTCTTCATTATCCGCTGTACGCTATACGCTATTTTAAAAGGGGATATCTTCCTCTGATATCGAAGTGTCTTCATTGGTTGGTTCATTGGGAATATTCTCCTCGCCCTCTACGGGGCCTTCTTTTGCAGCACCTGTATCTTTTATTAAATCTAAAAATTGTACAGTTCTGGCGTTAATTTCAAAAGAAGTTCTCTTGTTTCCTTCTTTGTCCTGCCAATTATTAGATCTTAATTCGCCGCTTATAGCTACCCTTCTGCCTTTTTTTAAAAACTGTGAAACATTTTCTGCCTGTTTGCCCCAGGTCACTACATTTATAAAAAGAACGTCTTCTATGTTATTTCCTTCCTGATTTCGATACGTTTTGTTTATGGCAACGCCAAATTTACATACTCCTGTCCCGCCGGGTGTGTATCTTAATTCCGGATCTCTGGTTAATCTGCCAATACCGATAAAACTGTTTAAGTCACTAAAAGTAGCCATAAAAATATTTCTCCCTTCTTTAATTTAAAATAATATTTGT
>CAZXYB010000011.1:6158-15523 GCA_964644855.1 uncultured Atribacterota bacterium
TATAGTTTTGCATTTTGCGCTTTTTATTTTTCGTTATATTACTAAATACTATTCACTAAATACTAACGACTAATTATCCTATCCGCTATACGCTAACCGCTCTACGCTATTTTTTATTATTTTATCACAATATTTACCAGTTTCCCAGAAACAACAATAACTTTTGCAATCTTTTTGCCCTTAGTTTTTTCTTGTATTTTTGGCCGAGAAAGTGCCTCCTCTTTTATTTTCTCATCATCGTAAGATGCCGGAACTGTCAATTTCCCCCTTAGTTTTCCATTTACCTGGACTACAATTAGTTTCTCCTCTTTTTCTAATATCTTCTCATCATACTTAGGCCAGGGAAGTTTATAAATACTTTCTTTGTTTCCCATCTCCTGCCATAGCTCTTCTGAAAAATGAGGAGCAATCGGGCCTAAAAGCCTGACTATCATTTCTAAAGCCTCTTTTAAAACAGAAATATCTCCTTCTTCCTCCTGCTTTTCTTCTACTTCTAACTGAAATTTATATACTTCATTGACTAATTCCATAATGGCACTAATAGCGGTATTAAAGTGAAATCTTTCTTCGATATCTTTGGTAACCTTTTTAATAGTTTGATGAGTCTTCTGTCTTATTTTTTTAGCTTCCGTGCTTATATCTTCCAGAGAAACTTCTTCTTTATTTTTTGGTTTTTTAAAATAATCGATATTATTGTAAATTAACCGCCAAACTCGATTCAAGAATCGAGAAGCTCCTTCCATCCCTTTGTCCGTCCATTCCATATCTACTTCCGGAGGACCGGCAAACAGCATCATTATTCTGGTAGCATCAATACCAAATTTGGAAAATATTTTTCCCGGATTAACTATATTACCTTTTGATTTAGACATTGCTGCCCCGTCTTTGCAGACCATTCCCTGGGTAAAGAGCCTTTTAAAAGGCTCTTTAAAATTTACATACCCCATATCGTATAAAGCTTTAGTAAAAAACCGAGAATATAATAAATGTAGTATGGCATGTTCCACTCCACCGATATACTGGTCTACCGGCATCCAGTATTTTAATTCATCAGCATTAAATGGCGCTGCATCAGCTTTAGGAGAACAAAATCTGAGGTAGTACCAGGAAGAGCAAACAAAAGTATCCATAGTGTCTGTTTCTCTTTTAGCTTCCTTGCCGCATTTTGGGCAAATTGTATTGACAAACCCTTTACTACTTGCCAGTGGTGACATACCTTTAGGTCTAAAATCAACATCATCCGGAAGTACAACTGGTAAATCGCTTTCAGGTACAGGAACCATCCCACAATCAGAACAATAAATCATAGGAATAGGCGCACCCCAATAACGCTGACGCGAAATAAGCCAATCTCTTAATCTGTAATTAACTTCTCTCTTCCCTGAGCCTTTTTTAATCAGATAATCAATTACAATATCCAATGATTTGCTACTTGACAAACCGTTAAGTTGGCCGGAATTAACCATAATACCTTCCTGGTCAAAAGCAGCCTCCATAGTATCAGAGGTAACTTTTTTATCCTCTGGTTGGATAACTATTCTAATAGGTAAATTATATTTTTTAGCAAATTCAAAATCTCTTTGGTCGTGAGCCGGAACTGCCATTACCGCACCTGTTCCATAGTCCATTAACACATAATTAGCTAACCAAATAGGAATCTCTTCATCATTTAAAGGATTTATTACATATTTACCGGTGAAACATCCTCTTTTTTCCAGTACTCCTGATACTCTATCTATAGCGCTCTCTTTACTTACCTTCTCTTTAAAACTCTTAACTTCCTCTTTATAAGAGGAATTATTTATTATCTCTTCTACTAAGGGGTGTTCGGGGGACAACAGAAAATAAGTTGCTCCGTAAAGAGTGTCGGGGCGAGTAGTAAAAACAGGAATAGTCTTATCGCTCCCCTTTATAGGAAATTCAATTCTTGCCCCCTCACTCCTGCCTATCCAATTTCTCTGCATAGTTAATACTTTTTCCGGCCATTCTTCTAAAGATTCTATATCATCGAGTAATCTCTGGGCATATTCGGTAATCTTAAAAAACCATTGGGACAACTCTTTTTTAATAACTTCGGTATCGCACCTCCAGCATTTCCCGTCTATTACCTGTTCATTAGCTAATACTACATTACAGGAAGGACACCAGTTAACTACTGCTTTTTTCTTGTAAGCCAATCCTTTTTTATATAACTGTAAAAACATCCACTGAGTCCACTTGTAGTAATCCGGATTACAGGTAGCTATTTCTCTATCCCAATCATAACTGATACTCATGTTAGTTAGAGTATTCTTCATCTTTTGAATATTAGTTTTAGTCCAGATTGAAGGATGAATTTTATTTTTTATAGCAGCATTCTCTGCCGGTAAGCCAAAGGCATCCCAACCCATAGGGTGCAGGACATTATATCCTTGAGAATGTTTATATCTAGCTACTACATCACCGATAACATAGTTTTTTACATGCCCCATGTGGGGTTCACCCGAAGGATAGGGAAACATTTCCAAAACATAGTATTTCGGTTTTTTAGAATCAACATAAGATTTAAAAAAATCATTTTTCGTCCAATACTCCCGCCATTTTTTTTCGACTTCGTTAAAATTATACCTTTCTTTCATCTCTATCTTCCTCCTTAAAAATAAAATCCCGTCTCAGGCAATCAATTAAACTATTACCAGGGACGAGATTCTTCTCGTGGTACCACCCTTGTTCAGTAGATTTTATATATTATAATTTGGTGGAGCTGGCGGGAATCGAACCCGCGACCTCCTCCACGCCAAGGAGGCGCGCTCCCGACTGCGCTACAGCCCCACATTACCTACTCTTATTACACAATTAACGCTTGTCAACGTTGTAAACTATATTTAAATTAACATTTTAATTTAATTTTTCGCTTACAAGACTTGAAGGCGAGTTTAAAGGTGTTTTATCAGCTTTCACCAAATGCTGATTCTCTTTTTAGAAATATACCTTTCAGTCCTTCGCTTTGTCTTTTTCTTTCTCAATTCATTTTTAGTATAATTGAAAAGAAAATAAAAGTCAATCGGTTAGTGAGACCACCTCAACGTCTAGTAATCCTCCCTTAATTTCGATATCTAATTCTCCAATACTTTTGCCATATTCCGGACTAATGTAAGTCTTATCATTTATTTTTATAAAACCCCTAATGTCTAATTTTACAACAGGAAAACGTTCAATAATTATTTTGGTTCCGATAGTAGAAGGTATTTTTAAAATTATTTTTGCTACCCCTGCATTAATGTTAACTTTTGATTTTTTAGTTAGATTACCTGAAAAGTCAAAGGTGTAGCTCCCTGCCCCACCGGTAAAATTCATTTCACTAAAATTTGCATTGGCTAAGCCAACCATTTTTATAGTAGAGGCACCTGTTTTGATATTAATATTTTTTAAGTCTATAAGATTGGGTTGATTAAATACAATATTGGTTTGACTTGCTCCGGAATTGAGATAAAAATTTTCTACCTGTAAATTAGTTAGGTCAATATCACCGCTATAAGTTGCAGTACTAATATATAATTGTAAAGGAACACCGGAAGGCAACTTTAAATTCCATATATTTTTATAAGGAAATGGTAAATTAAGGTCTTTCTTAATACTCTGAGTTAAGTTTAGGATACCTATTTCCCTTAATATTTCATACTGAATATTGGGCTTTAAGATACTTTTATCATATTGAAAATTGCCTTTAAATATACTTTCTTCCCCAGAAATTAAGTTCAGCTTTCCTGCCCCAAATTTTATGGTCATTTTTAATGAACCGGCTTCTCCTAAAGGAATAACCCTGTTTTCTCTATTTTCTTCGTCTGCCATTGATTCATAAGTAATAACGAAGAGGGTAAGGAAAAGCAAAATTAACAAAATATATCTTTTTTTGGTTTTTAATTTCAAATTAATCACCCCTGTTAAACCAATCAGCAATATTTTTTACATGTTTCACTTATAATATAGAGTATACTTTTAAATATTACAATATCTCTATTTGTATTGCATATCGACTATCGTGTAAAGATTAATATCTAGTGAGGAAAAAGAAGATAGGAAAACAAAAGTAACAAATATTTTTTCCTATCTTCTTTTTCCTCACTATAATTTGCGCCATCTTTCTTATAAAATAAAGTGCAGGACAATTTGCCTTGCCCTGCACTTACAGAAATGTTTTTTGCAATTTTTTGTAATTTAATATTAATTCATTTTTTAATTCTATTCTGCATCTGTTAAAATATATATTAAGTATGCTGCTGCTGCAACAATCGCTGCCCACCAATACCATTCCATATTATAGCACCTCCTTTTTTAATAATATTTTTATTTTACCAAGGTAAATCAATAAATAAGCTCATCTCTATATAATATATTCTATATCTAATTTAAAAATCCTTCTTTTTTCAAAAAATATTTTAATTTTTTTTAAGAATTATTTTTTCTCTTCCTCTTCTTCTTTGGTTTTAGCAATTATTTCCTGCAAAATATTAGCTGGCACCTCTTCATAGTGTGAAAATTTCAAACGAAAAGTTCCTCTGCCTTGAGTAATTGACCTTAAATCGATAGCATATTTAAAAATCTCCGCTTGGGGTATTTTGGCTTTAATAGACTGTTTCCCGCTTGAAGATTCTTCCATACCCATAATCTTCCCTCTTTTACTATTTAGATCTCCGATTATATCCCCCATATATTCTTTTGGTACTATTACCTCTATATCTATAATTGGTTCTAATAAGACCGGACTTGCTTCTGCCGCTCCTTTCTTAAAAGCCATCGAACCGGCTACTTTGAAAGCCATCTCTGAAGAATCTACCGGGTGATAACTGCCATCATAAACAGTAGTCTTTATATCTACGGTGGGATATCCTGCCAATATTCCTTTTTTCATTGCTCCAACTACACCCTTTTCTACTGCGGGGCGATATTGACGTGGAATTACTCCACCAACTATTTTATCTACAAATTCAAAGCCTTCTCCCCTGCCTTTGGGTTCAAGTTCTAACCAACAATGTCCGTACTGTCCTCTACCGCCGGACTGCTTCTTATATTTTCCTTCTACTTTAACACTTTTTCGAATAGTCTCTTTATATCCTACTTTAGGAGTACTTTTTTCCACCTCTACCCCAAATTTACTTTCCATGGTATCAATTATTACTTCCAGATGAGATTCTCCCATACCAGCCAATATGGTTTCTCCTGTATCGTCATTCCGATAAACTTTAACTGTAGGATCCTCATCAATTATCTTGCTTAGAGCGGTACTTAATTTATCCTCATCCCCTTTAGTCTTGGGAGAGATTGCCAGCAACATTATTGGCTCAGGATATTCTATTTTTTCAAACAAAACGGGATTATCTTTATCGCAGAGAGTATCACCGGTAACAGTACTTTTAAGTTTGGCTACAGCAGCTATATCTCCGGAACAAACCTCAGGAATAGATTGTTGATTCTTACCCTGCATTTTATAAATCTTCCCTACTTTATTATCAACGCTTTTTAAGGGATTGTAAATATTTGAATCTTCGGGTAATTTCCCTGAATAGACTCTAAAGTAGGTTAAATTTCCCACATAGGGGTCTGCTACAGTTTTAAAAACAAAAGCAGAAAAAGGAGAATCAATAGAATTTTTAATTAATTCTTCAGAAGAAGTTTTTACATTTTTAGCCGCAACAGGGGGCATTTCAGATGGAGAAGGAAGGTATTCGCCTATAAAATCAAGAAGAGGCTCTATTCCCAAATTCATGGTAGCTGAGCCGCAAAGAACGGGAACAATTTTCCTTACCTCTATCCCCTGTTTTAAACAATTAGCAATCTCCTGGTTAGTCAAAGTTTCTCCGTCCAAATATTTCATTAAAATTTCATCATCAAATTCAGCTACTGCTTCTATTAATTCTTTCCTGTAGAATTCTGCCTGTTCTTTTATATCCTGAGGAATTTCCTGTTCTTCAAAGACCGGCTTACCCTCTCCCAATTTTTTATAAACAATAGCTTTCATCTTTATTAAATCGATTATACCCTGGAAATTTTCTTCCTTACCAATGGGTATCTGAACTAAAATTACGGATGAACCAAAAACCTTATTAATTGTATCTTTTGCTCGGTAAAAATCAGCCCTTTCCCGATCCATTTTATTTATAAAAATAACTCGGGGCAGCTTGTACTCGTCGGCAAAATCCCAGACTTTTTCAGTCTGCACTTCTACTCCTGATACTCCACATACAACTATTACGGCACTATCTACAACTCTAAGGCTTAATTTTGTATCAGTAATAAAATCGAGGTATCCCGGTGTATCAAGAATGTTTACCCTCAAATCCTTCCAATTTAAATAGGCTAAAGATGAATTGACAGTTATTCCTTTCTTTATTTCTCGAGGGTCATAATCAGTAGTGGTATTGCCTTGTTTAATATCTCCCAATCTGGTAATCATTCCTGAATCATAAAGCAAAGCCTCAGTAAGCGAGGTTTTTCCAGAATCACCATGGCCTACCAAGGCAATATTTTTAACTTTATCAATATCATATTTGATCATACAAACCTATCCTCCTTAATCCTTGGTCAATTTTCTTATATTTAATTTATTGAATTAATTCTATCAGATATATTTAAATATATCAAAGAAATTAGCTTACAAATTAAAATTAAATTGTATTTCCTTCAATATTTCTCCGGCATGATAGGAACTACGCACCAAAGGGGCTGAAGCTACATATTTAAAGCCTAAAGACATCCCTATCTTTTGATATTCTTCAAATTTATCAGGATGGATATATTCGCTGACTTTTAAATGATGAGGAGAAGGCTTTAAATACTGGCCTATAGTTAAAATATCACAATCTACTTCCCGTAAATCTTTCATCACCTTAATAACTTCTTCCTTTTCCTCTCCCAAGCCTACCATAATCCCCGATTTAGAAATAATATTTTTACTGCGAATCTTAACCTGTCTTAATAGCTCCAGGGAACGTTTGTAAACCGCTTTTGGCCTTACTAATTTATATAAGCGGGCAACTGTTTCAATATTATGATTTATAACTTCCGGATGAGCATCTATTACTATTTGGAGTGCTTCCCAGGTACCCTTAAAATCAGGAATTAATACCTCTATGGTGCTTTTAGGGAGTATCTTTTTAACCTCTGTAATGGTCTGAGCAAAGTGTTTTGCTCCGCCATCCGAAAGGTCGTCTCTGGTTACCGAAGTAACCACTATATGTCTAAGATTTAAATGTTTAGCGGCCTGGGCAATATGATAGGGTTCCTCCGGGTCTAGGGGGAGAGGTTTCCCTGTTTCTACAGCGCAAAACTTACAGTTTCGCGTACAGATATTCCCCAATATCATAAAAGTAGCTGTTCCTTTTTTAAAACACTCGCCCCGATTGGGGCATAGGGCACTATCACAAACTGTATGTAAATTCAGTTCTTTTAATAATGAATCCATCCGTTCTAAAACTTTTTGATCAGGCAATTTTCTTCGTAACCAGTAAAGATGCCCTTTTTTATCAGTCATTTTTACCTCCCTGAAATTAAATTAGTCGTTAGTAAATAGTGAATAGTCGTTAGTTAAAATACAAGATGCAAATATAATAATTGTCCGATTTGCCAATTAGGATAAAAACCAATTAGCCAATTAAAATACAAAACTGATTTTTAGTTATCAGTTTAGTATTTATTACAATGGAGTATGATAATGCAACTTCTACACACTTTTTAGTCTTTTATAAACTAACAACTTGTAACTTGAAACCTGCAATTTTATTTCTATACGCTAAACGCTGCACGCTCTACGCTAGAATACAAGGTACAAGATACGAATTAGGGTTTAAAAAAAATTTCTATGCAATTAAATTATGATATAATTCTTTAATATTTCGGAGCATTTCTTCATTATTTATTTTCTTTCTTAATTCAAACATGAATACTCCCTGGTAATTAATTTCCTTTAAGCCTTTTACAAACTTTTTCCAATTTATATTGCCTTCAAAAGGGAGAGAATGGTCATCACTCTTTCCATAATTGTCATGAATATGCAAATGGCATAAATAATCTTTTATTTCCGGCAAGCACTCCGCAACCCCGTTATGATTATAAAGAGAAGAAGTTATATTACAATGTCCGGTGTCCAGACAAATTCCTAAATTTTTAGAATCAAATTTTTTTACTATCTCCAGAATCTCGGATATGCTATCACCGGTTTTTCCGGGTAAAGTATTCTCCAAAGCAATTTTAATTCCCCACTGTTCGCAAAATTTTAGTATTTCTTCTAAACTTTGTTCACTCTTTTCTCGTCGCGCTTTTCTCATCTTCTCATCTTTAATTTTACTCCCAGGGTGAACTACTAAAATTTCTCCTCTTAATCTCAGTAAAGCAAGAGCTGTTTTTTCCACTTCCCGGATAGACCATACCCGATCATATTCCTCAATCAGGGAAATATCTGCTCCGTGAATAGGCATATGCATTGATATTACCTTTATTCCATTTCTTTTAAATTCTTTATACATTTCATCCAGATATTTTGGATCATGATAATTAAAATGTCCTTCTTTCGGTTTTACTTCAAGATATTTTATCCCCGCCTCTTTAAGTAGAGGCAATTTTAATTTTAACTGATAATCCTCAAGCGGCATAGTTGATATTCCAAAATTCATTTTTTATCCTCTCTTTTTTTATCTATAGGAAATCCCTTTTATTTCTTCAATATATTTTTGGGCAGCAAAGGCAGCAGTAGCTCCTTCTCCACAGGCAGTAATCACCTGTCTTAAGATTTTTTTTCTAACATCTCCACAGGCATAGATACCTTCTTGTGAGGTCATCATATTATCATCAGTCAAAATATAGCCTTTTTGATCTAATTTTATTAACTCGTTTAAAAATTTTGAATTGGGTACATTCCCCACAAAAACAAAAACACCTTGACAGGGAATTTCCTTTTCTTCCCCTGTTTTTTTGTTTTGAATCAAAACACCCTCTACTTTTTCATTGCCTAATACTTTTGTTACTACTGAATCCCAGGTAAAATTTATTTTCTTATTAGCAAAAACTCTTTCCTGTAATATCTTGGTTGCTCTTAATCTGTCTCGACGGTGAATAATGGTTACTTCCCAAACAAACTTAGTTAAATATAAAGCTTCTTCAATTGCCGTATCTCCTCCACCAACCACTACTATCTTTTGGTGCTTAAAAAAGGGGGCATCACAGGTGGCACAATAAGAAACTCCTCTCCCTCTTAATTCTTCTTCTCCGGGGACTTCCAATTTGCTCGCTTCTGCACCGGAAGCCAGAATAATAGTTAGGGTTTTATATTCTTGATTATTAATTCTTACTATTTTTATTTTATCTTCTTTTATTTTAACTTCTTCTACTTC
>CAZXYB010000012.1:0-4480 GCA_964644855.1 uncultured Atribacterota bacterium
AAGGGGGAAATAATAAAAGAAGGTGCATTGGATGCGTTACCGGTAAATGATACCAGATTGGAATGGGGAGTATTGACAGCTCATTAGCGAAATCAAAAGGTGGTAAATAAATATGGCAACATTTGAAGATTTTCAAAAAATAGATATCAGAGTTGGCAGGATAATTGAAGTTTCAGATTTTAAAGAAGCCAGGAATCCTTCTTTTAAAATAAAAGTTGATTTTGGAGAATTAGGTGTAAAGGTTTCGTCTGCTCAAATTACTAAATTGTATTCTAAAGAAGATTTACTTAACCGACAGATTGTGGCAGTAGTTAATTTTCCATCCAAAAGGATAGCCGGGTTTAAATCAGAAATCTTAATTTTAGGAGTAATGAAGGAAGAGGGGGAGGTAATTTTGCTTCAGCCGGAGCGGGAAGCTCCTTTAGGCTACCGAATAGGATAAACAGATATAAAAAGATAGTTAATAAAAGTTGATAAAAAAGGAACGATTCTATTTTTTATAATTTTTTATTTTAAAATTAAAAATAGAATTATTCCTTTTTTCTTTTTTTAGTGTTAGTTTACGACTTGACCTATACGGACAAGTATGATATATATTAAGTATGATATTATTTTGTTTTGGATTTATAGATTTATAAAATATTTTAAGAGGGGAAATTATCATGGAAGTTAAAAAAGAAAAAGAAGAAAAATTTATCCAAATAGGAGAGTTAGCTAAAAAAACAAAGGTTACTCCCCGAACAATCAAACATTATGAGGAGAAAGGTCTTCTAAAACCTTTTAAAAAGACTCAAGGTGGTTTTAGATTGTATCAAAATGATAAAGTGGAATTAGTGGAAAGAATTAGACAATTAAAAAAAGCCGGGTTTTCCTTAAGTGAAGTAAAAGAAATGGAAGAAATAAATGGGATTGTGGAAGAGCAAAATATTTTAGAAAAGGTAGATGAAAACGAATTAGATAAAATGATTACTTTTTTACAATTTCAGTTAAAAAAAACAGAAGAGAGATTAAATGAAACAATTAAAGTGAAGAAAGGTTTAGTAAAAGTAATAGAATTTTTAGAGAAGCGAAGGCAGGTTAATAATAAACTTAATAAATAATAAAATTAAAAGAATAAACCAAGATCTTTGGATAAGTTTTAAAATTAATAAAGATATAAAGATACAAAAGGAAATAAAGCTGAAAAAAAGAATAGGTAAAAATGGAAGGAGATGAGATAAGTAATGGAATGCCCAGAATTTATTGCTATAGGGCACGTAACTTATGATATTTATTCCGAAGAAAAATTAATTGGTGGTTCAGCAACTTATTCTTCTCTAACTGCTCATAAACTTGGTATATCTGCAGGAATGGTTACCAGTAGAGGATTAGACTTTTCCCGTGATGGTTTATTGAAAGGAATTAATATTGTAGGTTCTTTATCTCGTAATACTACCACATTTTGCAATTCTTATTATCAGGGGGAGAGAAAACAGATTGTTAAGCAAGTAGCAAATAAGATAAAAAAAGAACATATTCCTCCCGGATGGGATAGAGCAAAGATCGTGCATATTTGTCCAGTGGCAGACGAAGTTAATCAGGAGATATTTAATCTTTTTAAAGATAGCTTGGTTGGGTTAACTCCACAAGGTTTGATGAGAAGATGGGGAAGGGACGGCAAAGTTTATCCCAAAAAGTGGATTCCGACTTCAGATATAGCATCAAAAGTAGAAATTATGATATTTAGCGATGAGGATATTGCAGCTTTTCCTGAAGTACTGGAAGAATATATGTCCCTAATAAAGATAGTTATTATTACTCGAGGTAATAGAGGGTCGATTTTATATTGGAATGGTAAAAAATATATTTTTCCTGTTTTTAAGACCGAAGAAAAAGACCCAACCGGTGCAGGTGATGTTTTTGCCGCTGCTTTTTTGATAAAATATTATCAGACGGGTGACCCTATAGAATCATCGCGTTTTGCTAATTGTGCAGCTTCTTTTGCCGTTGAAGAGAAAGGGGCTTTAGGGATACCGAATTTAAATAAAGTAATTAAAAGAGTATCGATAAATAATATTGAAAATAATTAAAATAAAAGAGATAACTTGTAAAAGCATATCAAATTCTTCTGGAATTCCAGGAATTGATTATGCATTAAATTATTATTAAGGGTAATTTATATGGGGGAGATAATCGATAAGGGGAAAGTTAATCGAGTAGTAGAATTAATCAAAGAATCTAAATATACAGTTGTTTTAACCGGAGCAGGAGTAAGCACCGGGTCGGGGATAGCAGACTTTAGGACTCCTGGTAAAGGCATTTGGGAGAAGATTGACCCTTTTAAAGTTACTTCTATAACGGCATTTGAGGAAAATCCTCAGCGATTTTATTATTTTTATCAACCTCGTATTGAAATATTATCTCGAGTTTCTCCCAACCCTGCGCATAAAGCTATCGCTCAGTTAGAAGAGATGGGTTATATGAAGTGTCTCATTACTCAAAATATCGATAATCTCCATCAGAGGGCAGGTTCAAAGAAAATTATAGAAGTTCATGGAACCTTAAGAGAGGCTGTATGCCAAAGATGTGAGAAGATCATATCTTCGGAATTATTGATAGAAAAGTTAAACATAAGTAAAGAGAAAGTCCCTTATTGTGAATGTGGTGGAGTATTTAAACCAAATGTAGTCTTGTTTGGAGAAATGCTTCCCAATCTGGACAATGCTATCTATGAGTCTATGCGGGCAGATTTAATGATAACTATTGGTTCATCTCTTCAGGTTAGCCCGGTGAACATGTTACCACAATATTGTCTGGATAGAGGAGGTAAATTAATTATTATTAATTTTATGTCTACCCATTTGGACTATTTAGCGGAAGTGGTAGTCAAAGAAGATGTCTGTGATTTTTTACCGGCAGTGATAAAGGCTTTGGGAACAGGAAAAAGTAGTAACGATTAAGATTTTATTAAAATTAATAAAAAAGAAAATTTTTTAAAAGTTGTTAAAATACTCTATATTTTTAGGTAAAAAGTGCTATTTATACTTTAAAGGTAACTTCTATTATCATAAAGTTCAAAAATTAAAAACTATAAAGCAATTGCTATAATTAATAATGACCATAAGATTATTAGAAAAGAGGTAATTAGAGATGAAATGTCTGATCATCGCTGCTGGAGAAGGAAGCAGATTATCCACAAGGGGCGACTCCAAGCCACTCATTCCTATTTTAGAATTACCGCTTATTGAGAGAGTAATATTAACCGCCAGGAAAGCAGGTTTATCTGATTTTTACGTGGTGACAGGATATAATGGAGAAAAGTTAAGAAATCACCTCAATAAGTTTGGTCAAGAAAAAAATCTAAAAATAACTCATCTTATAAATGACGATTGGGAAAAAGAGAATGGACTTTCTGTACTTAAAGCAAAAGGGGAAATAGAGGAGAATTTTATTTTACTGATGAGTGATCATATCTTTGACGGGACTATCCTGTCAGAATTACTCCGGGAGAAGAACCTTGATGGAGAAGTTGTACTGGCGGTAGACTCTTCTCTTAATAATGAGAATGTGGATATTGATGATGTAACCAAAGTATTGACTGACGATGACCACAAAATTATAAATATTGGAAAAAATATTAAAAAATATAATGCTTATGATACCGGAATCTTTCTATGTTCTCCAGCAATATTTAAGGCCTTAGAAGAAAGTTTATCCAATGGTGGTACCTCTCTCTCAGCAGGGATTAAAATTATGGCCCAAAAGGAGAAGGCAAAAGTCTTTGATATTAAAGGACGCTACTGGATTGATGTGGATGATGAAAAGGCTTTTAAGAAGGCAGAAAATGTCCTTTTGAATAATTTAAAAAAAACCTCTGATGGTCCTATATCTCGATATGTAAATCGTCCTATTTCTGTCCGGATTTCTAAATATCTCTTAAGTAAAAATATTACCCCTAATCAGATTTCTTTCTTTTCCTTTTTCCTTTCTATGGTCGGGGCCTTTTTTTTCTTTTTAGGGGGATATGTTAATTTGTTAATTGGCGGAATATTAGCCCAGCTATCTTCCATTATTGATGGTTGCGATGGAGAGATTGCACGATTGAGATTTAAAGCGTCTGATTTTGGTGGATGGTATGATGCTGTTTTAGACCGTTATGCTGATGCCTTCCTCCTTTTTAGTTTAACCTACTATGCTTATTTTCCTGGTAAAAATTTCATATATCTATTAATCGGATTTTTAGCTCTTATTGGTTCCTTTATGAACAGTTATACTGCTGACAAATACGATGGGTTAATGAAGAAAAGGACTGCTCCAGGAAAGCACTATTTTAGAATAGGTCGTGATATCCGGATGTTTATTATATTTCTGGGGGCTATAGCCAGTCAGCCTCTTTTAGCTCTACTTGTAATTGCACTTTTAACTAATACAGAGAACATTAGGCGGATAGTAGTTTTTTATAAAAGTAATAATGGGTGATATTACCTTTTATTTAATTTAA
>CAZXYB010000012.1:4580-13994 GCA_964644855.1 uncultured Atribacterota bacterium
CTAAAAACAATCCATTAGTCCTCTGAAAACAGAGATTGTTTATGAGGGATCTCTTGTGTTTTAATAATGTTATCATTTAAGGGGTTGGAATTACTGTTTTGTTTCTACCTCCTATAAGAAACGTTATTGGACTAAAGAGAAATAATAACGAAAAGGAGGTAGGAAATATGGAAGGTAGTAAATTATACGTCGGAAATCTTAAGTACTCTGTAACTAACGAGCAACTAACAGAATTATTCTCCGCTCATGGTGAAGTTAAGAGTGTCAACATCATCGAAGGAAAAGGCTTTGGATTTGTAGAAATGTCTTCTCCGGAAGAAGCTGAAAAGGCCAAAGATGCTTTAAATAATACCGATTTCGATGGTCGTCCTTTAAAGATTGACGAAGCCCGTCCACCTAGACCAAAAAGCGAATATCGTAGTAGATACTAATTTAGTATTTTATAACTGATAAATGGAAAAAATGGGACCAGCCATTTTAAATATACTTAAAAAATAGAATAATACAATAGGGGAGCTTGTTAAGGCTGAGAGTGTTTTTGATAAACAGACCCTTAAAACCTGATCTGGGTAATACCAGCGGAGGGAATTAAAACATAATGTTTTAATTACACCGTAGATATTGATTAAAAGATCAGGTCTACGGTTTTTTTATTTCGAATAAATTATCTTAAAAGAAAAGGAGGTTTATAATGAGAAAAAATAAAATAAGAATTATGACAGAAATTGGTATGGCAGTAGCGTTGTCTGCTATTTTAAATTTTCTTCCTTTGTGGAGAATGCCCCAGGGAGGGTCGCTTAGCCTCGAAATGCTGCCGATTTTAATTATAGCTTTGCGCTGGGGAGCTGGTCCAGGTATGATGGCTGGAGCAGTATATGGTTTGGTTCAATTAGCACTTGGCCCCTTCATTATCCATCCAGTGCAACTGGTATTAGATTATCCTTTACCTTATATGCTGGTCGGATTAGCAGGAATATTTTCAAACAAGATAAACTTAAAGACAAAAGGCAGTACATATGGCTGGTTATTATTAGCCGTTCTTACTGGTGGATTAGGAAGATTCATTAGTCACTTCCTTTCCGGGGCTATATTTTTTGCACAGTATGCTCCGGAAGGTCAGAATCCCTGGGTATATTCAGCTATATATAATATCAGTTACCTTTTGCCATCACTGTTGCTAAGTTATATAATTATAATACCATTAATAAGGGTTCTGGTAATTAGTAAGGGTGAAAATCAAAGATAAGAGGATAATTTATGTCAACGAATAAAGCGGTTGTTGCTTTAAATGGAGAACTAAAAGGGAATAAAGAAGAATATAAAAAAATAGTTGGAGAGAAAGATGTATTGTTTGTTGCTGCTGATGGTGGAGCTTTATTATTAGAGAGCATAGGTTTTTTGCCTGATGTGATTATAGGAGATTTTGATTCGCTTACCGAGGCACAATATCAACGTTATGAAAAAATGGGGGTTAAGATCATAAAATACCCTGTTGAAAAAGATGAAACTGACGGTGAATTGGCACTCCAATATTGTAAGGGAAGAGGTTTTAATAATATTATTATCATCGGCTTTGCGGGGGGGCGATTAGATCAGCAGTTAGCCAATATTTTTCTCCTGGAATATGCTTTTAGAAATGGCATAACGGCATTTATTAAGGAACCAGGTCTGGAAATGGGGATAATAGAAAAAGAAAAGGTTTTTTTTCAAAAAATAGGTGCCGGGCTTTCTTTGATTCCCTTAGATGAAAAAGTTAGCGGAGTTACTATTACCGGATGTAAATATTTGCTCGAAGCGGGAAACCTATTAAGATATAAGACCAGGGGCATTAGCAATTTGATTGAGCAAGAAAAAGCTGTTGTTACCATCGAGAAAGGTTTATTATTGTATGTTCTGAATCAGTTGAAATAACCCAAAGCCACGGACCCCCTCAGCTATTATTATCTAACCAGATATCTACATCTCTTAAAAAGTGCCTTTTATTTGCATCTTGTTAATACTTATAATATAGTATCGCGTATCGTGTATCGAGTGTAACGAACAGGATATTAGTTGTTTGGTTAGCTAGTTACCCGGTTCACCAGTTAAAATACAGGTTGCAGGTTGCGAGTTACAAGTTAAAAAAACTTTAAGAGTGAACTAAAATCTAAAAACGAAAAGCGCAAAACTAAATATAGTATCGTGTATCGCGTTAAGAAAGAGAAAGAAAAAATAGAAAAAAACAGTATTCTTCTTTTTATCTAACTACTCAATTAAGTTTTACACTTAATATAAGAACATTATATAAAACAAAAAAGTTTGTAGAAGAAAAAAAATAAGTGTAAAATATTAAATATCAGTATTCAAAAGAGAAGGAGGAATTTATAAATTGTTTAATAAAATCGCTAATACAGTAAGAGGGTTGGCTGTAGATATGATAGAGACAGCTAATTCCGGTCACCCGGGATTGCCCCTGGGTTGTGCTGAGATTGGAGCGGTATTGTTCGGCGAGGCATTAAAATATGATCCCTCTGTTCCAGATTGGCCTGACCGAGACCGTTTTGTGCTATCTGCCGGGCATGGTTCAGCCTGGTTGTATTCTCTGTTACATCTTTCGGGATATAATCTTTCACTCGAGGATTTAAAAAAATTCCGACAGTTTAATTCCAAAACTCCCGGTCATCCTGAATATGGAGAAACTCCCGGGGTGGAAGTCACTACCGGACCATTAGGACAGGGCTTTGCCAATGCTGTGGGAATGGCTTTAGCAGAAAAAATGTTAGCGGCCAGGTTTAATACTGAGGATTATAAAATTGTTGATCATTATTCTTATACCCTTTTAAGCGATGGTTGTATGATGGAGGGTATTACTTCTGAGGCCGCATCACTGGCCGGGCACTTGGGTCTGGGAAAATTAATCGCTATCTATGATGATAATGGTATCTGTCTCGCCGGAGAGACTAAAAATAGTTTTACCGAGTCGGTAGCTGATAGATTCAGGGCTTACAACTGGAAAGTAATCGATCATGTTAATGGTCACAGCATTGAAGAACTTAAAGCAGCTATTATTAAAGCTAAAGAGACCGAAGATAAACCTATTTTAATTATAGCAAAAACCCATATTGGTTATGGTGCACCCACCAAGCAGGATTCCAGCGGTTGTCATGGCGCACCCTTGGGTGAAGAAGAAATAAAAGGTTTAAAGAAAAATTTAGGGCTACCCCTGGAGGAGAAATTTTACATTTCCCCTGAGGTTAAAGAATTTTTTAAAGACAGAAAAAGACAGCTTGCCCAAAAAAGAGAAGAATGGGAGGATAAATTCACCCAATGGAGCAAAAAATATCCCGAACTCAAAGAACAATGGGATATAGCCTTAAATTTAATTGCTCCTCAGGATTTAGAATTGGATAGCCTGGAAATGAAATCTCCGGTAGCTACCCGAGTAGCCTCATCGCTAGTCTTAAATAAACTTGCCGATAAAATTCCTTATCTTATAGGGGGTTCAGCGGATTTATCTCCTTCTACCAAGACTTATCTTAATAAATATGGAGAAGTTCAAAAAAACAATTTTACTGGTAGAAACCTTAGATTTGGAGTTAGGGAACATGCCATGGGAGCGATTATTAATGGCATAGCAGCACACAAGGGATTAAGACCCTATTGCTCCACTTTCTTTGTCTTTTCTGATTACATGCGTCCGGCTATTAGAATGGCTGCTTTAATGAGACTCCCGGTAATCTATATTTTTACTCATGATTCTATAATGGTGGGAGAAGATGGCCCTACCCATCAGCCAGTAGAGCAGCTTGAATCTTTAAGGACTATACCAAACTTAAGAGTAATAAGACCTGGGGATGAAGAAGAGACCAAATTAGCCTGGAAGGAAGTTTTAAAAAGGACAGAAGGTCCAACTGCCCTGGTTTTATCCCGACAGAATTTACCTCATCTGGAAAAATACCGTGGCGTAAAAGAATTTCCTCAGGGTGGTTATATAATATCCTACCAAGAAAAAGAAATACCCCGGGTGGTATTAATGGCCAGCGGTAGTGAAGTTTCGATAGCCGTAAAGGTAAATCTTATCTTAAAAGTGAACGGTATCACCAGCCGCATAGTATCTATTCCGGACAGAGAAGAATTTTTAAGACAGGAGAAAAAATATATAGAAGAAGTCCTGGGGCCCAAAGATGCACTTCGGGTAGTAATTGAAGCCAATACCGGACAGGGTTGGTATCAGTTATTAAATGATTCTTATTACACAGTATTTATGAAATCCTTTGGTAAGAGTTCCCCGGCTCAGCAATTAGCCGATTATTTCGGTTTTACTCCTGAAAAAATTGCCCAAAAAATCATTAAACTTTGTCAGGGGAAGGTCATTTGACAAAGTCTTTTCCTACGACTACAGGAATAATTTTTAATATTCAAAGATATTCTATTCATGATGGACCTGGAATTCGGACCACAGTCTTTTTAAAAGGGTGTCCGCTTAATTGCTGGTGGTGTCAAAATCCCGAAAGTCAGTTAAGCGGGCAGGAAATGGTATTCTGGGAAGATAGATGCATAGGCTGTGGAGCATGTTCTTTGAATTGCCCCTCGGGTGCTATCCAAATGGAAAATAAGAAGCCGGTTACTGAAAAAGAGAAATGCATTCTTTGCGGAAAATGTGTAGAAAAATGCCCGGCTTTAGCCCGGGAAATAATAGGGGAAAAACTAACCACTGAAGAGGTTATAAAAGAGATAGAAAAAGATATGGTATTTTATGAAGAATCCGGAGGTGGAGTAACCTTTTCCGGGGGAGAGCCATTGGGGCAACCTGAATTTTTAGAGAGTCTCCTTAATGGCTGTAGAGAAAAGAAGATTCACACCGCAGTTGATACCTCCGGATATATTTCCTGGGAAATTTTAAGTAAAATAAGTTCTAAAATAGATTTATTTTTATACGACCTTAAGATAATGGATAGCGAAAGGCATAAAAAATATACCGGGATATCTAATGAGCTAATTTTAGAAAATTTAAAGAAACTCTCCTCGGTACATAATAATATTTTCGTTCGTTTTCCGCTAATCCCCGGTATAAATGATGATCATCAAAACATCAAGGAAATGGGAGAATTTCTATCTTCCTTAAAGATTGTTCAGGTGAACATTCTCCCTTACCACTATATGGGTGTAGATAAATACGGAAGATTAGGAAGGACTTACAAGTTGGCAACTACACAACCCCCTGGGGAAGAAAAATTGTCCGAGGCATCTGCGGTTTTAAGGAAGTTTAATTTGAAGGTAAAATTAAGAGGTTAATGCTATATGAATGAAAGAATAGAAAAGTTAAGACAGGAAAGTTTAAATACACAACCTTATATTTCTATCCAGCGAGCCGCCTTAATGACTAAGGCTTACAAGAAATACGAGGGAACAGTTTCAATTCCTGTTCTTCGTGCCTTAGCTTTTGAGCATATGCTGGAAAATAAAAGCATATGTATTGGTGGGGGGGAACTTATTGTTGGGGAAAGAGGAGAGCGCTCACAGGCGACTCCTACCTTTCCAGAGTTATGTTGCCATACTCTGGAAGACCTCGAACTAATCAATAATCGAAAAAAGATTTCTTTTACAGTAAATCAAGAAGTAAAGGGGACTCAAAAAGAGAAGATTATTCCTTACTGGAAAAACAGGTCAATGCGCAGTCGGATATTTAAAGAGATGACTGCGGAGTGGAAGGACTGTTACACAGCCGGAATATTTACCGAATTTATGGAGCAGAGAGCTCCCGGACACACAGTGGCTGATGATAAGATATACCATAAAGGTTTTTCTGATTTTATCCATGATATAGAGAAAAGTATGCAAAATCTTGATTATTTAAATGACCCTGAGGCTTATAATAAACAGGAAGAGTTAAAAGCAATGCTTGTCTGTGCTAAAGCGATAATCAGATTTGCCGAGCGTTATGCTGAAAAGGCTTTAGAGATGGTTGAAACTGAGAAAAATCCTCAAAGAAAAAAGGAACTTTTTAAAATTGCCGAAATTTGTTCGTATGTCCCCGCCCATTCTCCCCGCGATTTTTGGGAAGCCCTCCAGATGTACTGGTTCGTTCACATAGGAGTTATCACCGAACTTAATACCTGGGACTCATTTAATCCTGGCAGATTAGACCAGCATCTATACCCCTTTTACAAAAAGGGGCTGGAAGAGGGGACGCTGGACCAAGAGAAAGCAAAGGAATTTTTAGAGTGTTTTTGGATAAAGTTTAACAACCAACCGGCACCCCCTAAAGTAGGAGTAACTTTAGCAGAAAGTGGGACCTATACCGATTTTGCCAATATTAATAATGGGGGATTAAAGGTTGATGGTTCTGATGGAGTGAATGACTTGACCTATCTGATACTCGATGTAATCGATGAAATGAGATTATTACAACCCAGTACCAATATTCAATTGAGCAAGAAGAGTCCTGATAAGTTTTTAAAAAGAGCTTGCGAGATAATTAGAATGGGTTGGGGTCAGCCCTCAGTATTTAATGCCGAAGAAGTTATCGAGGAGATGCTCAGACAAGGTAAATCTTTAGAGGATGCCCGCTGTGGTGGTACCAGTGGTTGTGTGGAGACCGGTGCCTTTGGTAAAGAGAGCTATATCTTAACCGGTTATTTTAATTTAGTAAAAGTTTTGGAGATAACTTTAAATAACGGTAATGACCCCCAAACTGCTAAGAAGATAGGAATAGAAACTGGTGACGCAACTCAATTTAATTCTTTTGAAGAATTAATGGCTGCCTTTAAAAGACAACTTCACCATTTTATAGATATAAAAATAAAAGGGAATAATATAATTGAAAGATTATATGCTACCTATATGCCGGCTCCATTTCTTTCTATAATAATTAGTGATTGTATTGAAAATGGGAAAGATTATAATGCCGGAGGAGCCCGCTATAATACCGATTATATTCAGGGCGTAGGAATTGGAACGATCACTGATAGTTTTTCAGCAATTAAATATCATGTCTTTGAGCAGAAAAATATAAATATGGAAATATTAAAAAAAGCACTAAAAGAAAATTATGTAGGTCACGAAGAGATACGCCAACTGTTTTTAAACAAGACACCCAGATACGGGAATGATGATGATTATGCCGATGATATTATGAAATTAGTATTTGACGCTTTTTATAAGGAAGTAAATGGGAGAAAAAATACCAAAGGCGGAGTTTACAGAATTAATATGCTCCCCACAACTTGCCATATTTATTTTGGTTCGGTAGTGGGGGCTACCCCAGATGGGAGAAGAGAGAAACAACCATTATCCGAAGGTATTTCCCCGGTTCAAGGGGCAGACCGTTTAGGACCTACCGCAGTTATTAAATCAGCAGCCAAGATGGAACAGGTAAAAACAGGCGGAACTCTTCTAAATCAAAAATTTACCCCTCAATTACTGGAGGGAGAAAAAGGTATGGATGGTCTTGCTCACCTGATCAGAGCTTATTTTAGATTAGGCGGACATCATATACAATTTAATGTAATAAGTGCTGACACTCTAAGAGCTGCTCAAAAAGAGCCTGAAAAGTATAGAAATCTTATTGTGCGGGTAGCAGGTTACAGCGATTATTTCAATAATCTCAACAAGACCTTACAAGATGAAATAATCAGTCGTACAGAACATCAATCTTGCTGAAATAATTAGTGTAAAATTTAGCAGGGTAGTAAATAAAAAAGTTATTATTAAAAAAAATTTGACAAAATTAAAAACTGTGCTATACTTATGATGTTAAAGTCTGTTAGATAAAAACGGCTGGCCTTTATTACTGAAAAGAGATGCTAACAACAATCAACTAAACTTTCTATAACAGATTGTTAAAAAAGGATCTCTTGTGTTTTAATAATGTTATCGTTAAGAGCTTAGAATCATTTCCTTGCTTCTTTTCTCCCAAAGAAACGTTATTGGACTTAAGAGAAATATCGAAAAGGAGGAAAAAAGTATGCAAGGTAGTAAATTATATGTAGGAAATCTTAAATATTCTGTAACTAATGATCAATTAAGTGAAATATTTAGCAATCATGGCGAAGTTAAGAGTGTAAACATCATCGAAGGCAAAGGTTTTGGATTTGTAGAAATGTCTTCACCTGAAGAAGCTGGAAAAGCCAAAGATGCGTTAAATGATACCGATTTTGACGGTCGTCCTTTAAAGATTGACGAAGCTCGTCCACCTAGACCAAGAACCGAATATCGTAGTAGATACTAAAATAGTAAATAGTAAATTAATTTAAATTTAATGTAATTCTGTTATATCAATAAAGGCCAGTCATTTTATGTAACAGTTTAATTAAATCCTCATCAGATGTATCTCGCGGATTATTGTTTAAACTTCCCCCTTTTGCACCCTTAATTAATTGTGAAAAATCTTCGTTTTTTATGTTCCATTCGGATAGATTACTTTTAATTCCGACCTGAGAAAGTATTTCTTTTATTTTTTCTACTGCTCTTTGCGCAGCTTCCGTTTCCGACAATAAAGAGATGTCTTCCCCTAAAGACTGAGCTATTTTTGCCAATCTTTTGGTAACTACCGGCAGATTATATTCCATTACATAAGGTAAGAGTACTGCACAGGACAGACCATGAGGAATTTTATAGTATACCCCTAAAGGGTGAGAGAGGGCATGGACTGCTCCTAATCCTGAATTAGACAGGCAAAGACCGCTCAAAAGCGCAGCCATAGCCATATTTTTACGTGCTTCTAAATTTCTTCCATCCTTTACTGCTTTGACCAAACTTTTACCGATTAGTTCTATAGCATGCAGGGACAGTGCATCGGTGATTTCCTGACTTTTCTTGCCTAAATATGATTCTATGCATTGAGTTAAAGCATCACCACCGCAGGCGGCCGTTATATAAGGGGGTAGAGATAGGATAAGTTCAGGGT
This sequence comes from uncultured Atribacterota bacterium, assembly GCA_964644855.1. Taxonomy (GTDB): domain Bacteria; phylum Atribacterota; class Phoenicimicrobiia; order Phoenicimicrobiales; family Phoenicimicrobiaceae; genus Sediminicultor. The sequence goes on from CAZXYB010000012.1 coordinate 13,468, forward strand.
CAACAAGGGCCACTTCCGGAATGAGCCAAGGGTTTCTTATACTTTTCTTTAAACCAAGTTTAGTGTTAGTGATTACTGCATTTCTCGTCGCTTCTGAGCCGGTACCCGAGGTAGTGGGAATGGCGATAAAGGGCAGGGTTTTATGTTGAAATTTTTTTCCTTTTCCTTCGATTTCTTGATAATCAGCCACTGAGCCTTCATTGGTTACCATTGCCGAAATAGCTTTACCGGTATCCAGGACACTTCCTCCGCCCAGGGCTATAATTAAATTGCATCTTTCTTTTTTGGCAAGATCCGTTCCGGTATCTATTGTTTCTACTGTAGGGTCAGAGGGAATATTTTCATAGATTACATATTCTAAATTATTTTCCGTAAGTAAATGAGTTAAGCGATCCAGTGCCCCGCTTTTTCTCATCGTACTCTTACCTAATACTACTAAAACTTTACTTCCTAGTCTTTTTGCCTCTGCCCCAATTTGGTTTAGACTTCCCGGACCAAAGATAATTTTTCCCGGAGCATAAAATTCC
>CAZXYB010000013.1:0-5601 GCA_964644855.1 uncultured Atribacterota bacterium
TAAGTCCATCACCTAATATCATTGCCGGATTTGTATATTTATCCGCTAAATCAAAGGCATCCATAGTCAAATCTACCAACTCTTGTACCGAAGAAGGAGCCAACACGATTAAATGGTAGTCACCGTGTCCTCCTCCTTTTACAGCTTGAAAGTAATCAGCCTGGGAAGGTTGAATATCTCCTAAGCCCGGGCCGCCTCTTTGCATATTAACCACTACACAAGGTATTTCAGAACAGGCAATATAGGAAATTCCCTCTTGTTTTAAACTTATTCCCGGGCTTGAGGAAGAAGTCATAACCCTTGCCCCAGTAGAAGCAGCTCCATAGACCATATTAATAGCTGCTATCTCGCTTTCGGCTTGTACAAAAGCAGCATCTTTCATCTTTAGTAATTTTTTTGCCATATAGGCAGTTAATTCACTTTGAGGAGTAATCGGATAGCCAAAATAAAATCGGCAACCAGCGCGAAGTGCAGCTTCTCCGATAGCCTCATTTCCTTTCATTAAAACTTTTTCTGCCATTTTTTATCCTCCTTAATAAAAATCTAACTTTTAAACTAATTGATAGTAAATAGTTGTATTTAAGAGCTCTAATTGTGTGTTTTGTATTTGAAACTAACGACTATTCACTATTCACTAACGACTAATTTACTTAAATACCTCAATAGCAACATCCGGACAAGTCATGGCACAAAAAGCACATCCGGTACATTCTTCAGGGTTAATCTGTTTAGCAGAACGATAACCCTTTTTATTAAAATTTTCAGACATAACTATAATATGTTTGGGACAAGCGGGGATACACAATTCACATCCTTTACATCTTTCCTCATCAATTACAATTTTTGCCATATTTTTTTCTCCTTCCTTTTTTAAATTTAATTCCACGGTAAACGCATAAAACGTTTTATATAAAATATTGGTTCTATAAAATTTTCCTTTCTTATTTTTTTTGAAAATCGTTCGTCTGCACAGATAAATTTAATAGGGAGCTCTAATTTTTGAGCTGCCTGTTTTATCAAAAGGTGTCCTTTTTTAATTCCTTTTTCGTTGGTCTGGCTGCTTAAATTCGGATTACTCACTATTCCGCTAATTTTTAATCGAGATCTATTTTCTATTTCTTGAGCCATCTGTTTAATTTGAGGTACAGTTTGAGTAAAAGGACGATAAGAATTTACAACCAACAACATTTCATAGCCAAAATTTTGAATAATATTTCTGAAATTTCCTAAAACAACAGAGCCTACATCATCTCCACCCACATCAAGAATTAAGCAATAATCCGGGTTTTGAATTAAACCCTTTATTTCCGGAGAGATTAAAGGTATATCAGTATAAGTTAATTTACCTTCAGGAGCAACTACTTTCACACCTTTGAGATTTAAGGCATCTCTTGCTCCTCGAGTTCTAAAATAAGGATTAACAATATCTAAATCTACAATAGCAACTTTATCCTGGCTTTTTCTACAGTACATTGAATAATTAATGGCAATTTCTGTCTTTCCGCTTCCAAAACTTCCTACAAATATCTTTATCTGTTTATTCAATATACTTTTTCCACCTCTTCTCCCTTTAAAATTCTTAAAGCACCATCACACAAAGCCAGCATCTCCTCTTCACCCGGATAGATCATAACTAAAGATATAAAGCTTACCCTATCTTTTACCATGTCAACAAATTCATTGCTATAGGCTATGCCCCCGGTTAAAATAATAGCATCTATTTGGCCCTTTAAAACCGTAGCTCCTGCTCCAATCTCTTTGGCTACCTGGTAAGCCATGGCCTCTAAAATTAACTTTGCTTTTTTATCTCCCTGGTTTATCCTCTTTGCTACTTTTCTGACATCATTAGTCTTTAAATAAGCTGCCAAGCCGCCTTTACCTTTTATCTTTTTCATAATCTCATTTTTAGTAAATTTACCAGAAAAACAAAGCTCTACCAGAGCACCTACAGGTACTCCGCCACTTCTTTCCGGGGTAAAAGGTCCTTCTCCATTAAGAGCATTATTAACATCAATGACTTTCCCTCTATGATGAACTCCTACTGAAATTCCTCCACCTAGGTGAGCTACAATAAAATTTGCTTTCTCATATTTTTTGCCTAAATCAAAAGCTGCCTTTCGAGCAACGGCTTTCTGATTTAAGGCATGTAGTATACTAATTCGCGGAATCTCCGGCATACCCGAAATCCTGGCAACAGGTTTCATCTCATCAATTACTACCGGGTCAACTATATAGGAAGGGATAGATAACTTCTCAGCAATTCCATAGGCAAGCAATCCCCCTAAATTAGATGCATGTTCTCCACTTACTCCTTTGCGGAGATCCTCTAACATCTTGTCATTCACTCGGTAAGTTCCACTAGCAATAGGCTTTAATAATCCTCCTCTACCCACTACCACATCAAGAACAGAATGGTTGATCCCTTTTTCTTTTAAAAAACTTAAAATTATATTTAATCGAAATTCATATTGGTCAATAATCTTATGAAAAACAGATAATTCTTCACTACTATGTTCGATCTTTTTATCAAACAGTAATTGTTCATTAGAGAATAATGCAACTTTGGTAGAAGTAGAACCGGGATTTATCACTAATATTTTATAATCTTTGGCCATAAAAATATCACCTCTCTTAGCTCAACTAATCTTAATTATTTTCGGTCATCTCACTCATTAATACTCCCAGGGCGATAGAATACAATTTTGACTGGGCACTATCTGAACGAGAAACTAATACCACCGGAGCCTTTGCTCCTAAAAGTAATCCTGCTGGTACTGCTTTTGCTAAATAAACCAAACCTTTGGCAAAAATATTCCCTGATTCGATATTTGGTACCAATACAATATCTACTTCTCCAGAAACAGGACTTTCAATTCCCTTATGATTTGCTGCTTCCTTGGAGATGGCATTATCAAAACCGAGTGGTCCATCTACTATTCCCCCAATAATCTGTCCCCTTTCACTCATCTTAGCTAAACAGGCTGCGTCGATAGTTGCCGGCATATCAGGATTCACCAATTCTAATGCTGCAACAACTGCTACTCTAGGTTTTTCTATTCCCATTGAGTGACCATAATAAATAGCATTTTGAATTATCTGGGCTTTTTGTTTTAAATCCGGGCTGATGTTCATAGCTCCATCAGTCATAGTAAGTAAACGATTATAACCTTTAATCTGCAGAGTATAAACATGACTAAGCATTCTATCAGTCCTTAATCCGATTTCTTTATCTAAAATAGCCCTTAATATCCTTGCTGTTCCTAACATCCCTTTCATCAATATAGAAACTTTCTTATTTCGAACTAATTCTACAGCATATCGGGCTGCTTTTGTTTTATCACTCTTGTCAATTATTTCATAATTAGCAAGGTCAATACCCATTTCATTAGCTATCCGAAAAATTTCTTTTTTATCGCCAACTAAAATTGATTCGGTTAATCCTTCCTTTCGAGCAGCTTCAACTGCCTTTAAAACATCTTCTGCTCCAGCAGAAGCTACTGCCATTTTTTTAGGACCATAATCTTTTGCTTTATTTAAAACTTCATCAAAGGTTCTCAACATTTTTTCTTATCACCTCTTTATTAAAAATTTACAAATTCGCCGATTGACCGATTAGTTAACTCACCAATTTAATAAGATAGTATCGAGTATCAAGTATATAGTATCGAGTCAAGAAAAAAAGAGAAAATAAAAATTCAATTTACCAATTGTTTAGTTAATCGACATTCGAGTCTACCAGTCTAATTTAGTTACCCAGTTACCCTGTTTAGCAGTTAATTCTAAACGTTAATTTCAAATACAATTTTTTAGTAACAAGATAAGAATTGGTTAATACAGCTAATCAAGCTGATTTTAATTCTTCAACCGGGTAACCGGTAAACTGGCTAACAGGCTAACTCTTTCCTCATCACTCATCACTGTATTTTATTCTGAATCCTGAATACTGGCTCCTGACTTCTACTTCCTTCACTCGATACTCAATATTAATTAGGTTTCTTATTTCTTAATTTTCTTCTTAATCACTTTACCTAATCTTTTAATACCTTCTTCAATATCTTCCACATTCGGATAACAGAAGGAAAGCCTCATAGTATTTTGTCCTTTCCCATCAGCAAAAAAGGCAGAACCAATTACATAGGCAACATTTTCCTTAATTGCTTCTTTAAACATCTCATCGGCATTTATATATTTAGGTAAGGTAGCAAATATAAAAAATCCACCATGTGCTTCAGTCCAGGTCACTTCAGGTGGGAAATATTTTTTCAAAGCATTTGACATTCTATCTCTTTTTTCTTTATAAAGTAGAATATTAGATTTTATATTTTTGTCTAATTTGCCTGATTTAATATACTCATAAGCAATTAACTGGTTAAAAATACTAGTACATAAATCAGTTGCTTGTTTTAATATAACAATCTTTCTTATTATTTCTTTATTCCCTAAAATCCAGGCTAATCTCAGACCAGGACATAATATTTTAGAGAAAGTACCTAAACTGATAACAGATCCATTATCATCTAAAGAGTATATAGAGGGAATGGGGTCTCCTTCAAATCTAAGTTTTTCATAAGGATTATCTTCAACAATAAATACATTAAATTTATGAGCAATTTCTATAATCTTCTTTCTCCGAGCTAAAGACATAGTAACTCCTGCTGGATTTTGAAAATTGGAAATAGTATAAATAAATTTAACTTTTTTCCCTTCATTTTTAAATTGGATAAGTTTTTTCTCTAAAATATCCATGCGCATTCCATCTTCATCCATAGGAATGCCTACTAATTCTCCTCCATAACTATAAAAAGCGTTTAAAGCAGCTAAATAACTGGGTAATTCTACTATTGCAATATCCCCGGGGCTCAAAAATACCTTACCTATTAAATCTAATCCTTGTTGGGAACCAGAACTAATAATTATATTTTCTAACTCCCCATCATTACCGTCTTTTGCTAAATATTCTAAAATACATTTTCTTAACTCAGCTAATCCTTCGGTACTGCTATACTGTAAGGCTTGAGCACTATTTTCAGTTAATACTTTCTGAGTAATTTCCTTTATATCTTCTTTTGGAAATGTCTCCGGATCAGGCATCCCGCCTGCTAGAGATATTACTTCCGGTCTTTGAACTAATTTTAATACTTCTCGTATAGCCGAAGCCTCCATTTTTGAAGCTAAATCCGAATAAAATTCTTCATTATTTATAGACATTTTTCTCACTCCTTTTTATTTTTGATATTTAGATAATTCTTTTACAGTATGTCTTATTGTCTCTTTATCCAATAATTTATCATCTTCAAAGAAAGCGATAGCAGTAGAGGTTGAGCCGAGGTTTATTACTAATATTTTTAAATATTTTCTCATTTATATCTCCACTTATATTATTAAGCAATTTTTGTGCCAATTTATTAAGCAATCCTAATAAAACGAAAAAAACTTTTTACTAACTGGTAAAAAGCTATCTTTGAAGTAAATTATAATTTTTTATTTTTATTTATATTTGCATATTTATGCATAAAGCTGCACATTATGTAATATTTTGTCAATAATTACAGGGAAAGTAATCTTAAATAAGGATTGCCGCGTTCTGATAAATCAGAGCTC
>CAZXYB010000013.1:5701-7147 GCA_964644855.1 uncultured Atribacterota bacterium
TATATCTTTTTAATATTATATTTTTTTATTTTATAGTAAAAACTTCTCGGGCTAATTCCTAATTTTTTTGCTGCCTCTAAACTATCCCCATTGGTAGTTTTTAAAGTATTTATCAGGGCTACTCTTTCCGTATCATTTTTAATCTTTTTTAAACTATTTTTATTTAAATTATAATCAATTAAGTTGTTAGGTTTAGAACTGATAGCTGTTTTTTCTTCGATTACTTCAACTTTATTTAATTCAGTTAAAAGTGGAATATGTTTGGGTAAAATTAATTCTTCGTTCAATTTCATGTTTATTACTGCTCTTTCAATTACATTTTCTAATTCCCTCACATTTCCCGGCCAGGAATAACTCGATAATATATCTAATGCTTCCGGTAAAATTCCTTTTACGTTTCTTCCAAAATCTTGATTAAGTTTTCTTATTAAATTATTAACCAAGAGAGACATATCTTCTTTACGATCTCTTAAAGGAGGTATATAAATAGGGATAACATATAATCGGTAATAAAGGTCATCTCTGAACCTTCCTTCTTTTACCGCATTTTTTAAATTAATATTAGTTGCTGAAATTATCCTGACATCCACATTAATGGAACTTCTTCCTCCTACTCTTACAATCTCTTTTTCTTGAAGCACCCTCAATAACTTAGCTTGTAAATTCAGGCTCATCACTCCGATTTCATCTAGAAATATGGTTCCTTTATCAGCTTCTTCGAACAGCCCCTTCTTCCCGGTCTTCTTTGCTCCGGTAAATGACCCTCCTTCATAACCGAAAAGTTCACTCTCCAACAAAGTATCCACTAAGGCAGAACAGTTTACCCGAATAAATTGCTGATTTTTTCTTTTGCTGGCATGATGTATGGCATGAGCAAAAAGCTCTTTTCCTGTTCCGCTTTCGCCCTGAAGTAGAACGGTCGCTGGAGTTTGAGCAGCCTTTCTGGCTTGTTCTTTGGCAACAATCATACCCCTGCTTTTTCCTACAATATCTTCAAAAGTATATTTTGATTCTAAATGTCTAACCCTTTGTTTAACCCGTTTCAACTCTTCGTTTAAATATTCGATCTCAGAAACATCATGTATCACTGCTACGCTACCCTTTAATACTTCATCTACTATTACAGGTGCGACATTCACTATTACCTCTTTATGGTTAGGTCCAACTCTCATCCTTACACCATGCACCGGTTTCTTGGTTCTCAATACTTTTAAATGCATACTTTCGTCACCATCAGCAATATCAATAGTGGGGGGTTTCCCTAAAACATCTTCTTCTGTAAGCCCTGTAAGACGGGTATAAGCAGGATTAATAATAGTTTGTAAACCATTTTCATCCACCACTGAAATAGCATCATCAGTAGAATGTATTATTGCCTTTAAGGTACTCTGAATCTCTTTCTGTGTAGTAAATTCTTTCATACACTTATCTTTATTTGTGTTATCT
>CAZXYB010000013.1:7247-13948 GCA_964644855.1 uncultured Atribacterota bacterium
ACCAATTGAATTAGTCGATAGTCGATAGTGAATAGTCGTTAGTACTAAATACAAATTGCAAGTTAATTTAGTTTCTTGGTTACCCAGTTACCCTGTTTACCAGTTGGCCAGTTTAATATAGTCGTTAATTTCAAATACAAATTCTCAGTTGTAATACGAGAGTTAGCTAATACAGTTACCAGCTTGATTTTAATTCTTCAACCGGATAACCGGTAAACTGGTAAACTGGCTAACTATCTTCGCAAGATGCGAATTTTGTGCTTCTATCTTTTCGCTAATCTTGTTTTCATTCCCTACCCACACCTATACGCCGCTCCACGCTAGTTTATCTATTTAACATCTTTTGGGCATGCTGGATAGTAATCTCACTCATCTGACTTCCGTCTAACATTCGGGCGATTTCTTTAACCCGTTCTTCGTCTCTCATCTCATTTAGTTTTATTTCGGTCTGATTATTTAAAACATATTTTTCAACATAAAAATGTCTCCCGGCTCTGCAAGCTATTTGAGGCAAGTGAGTTACACAAATTACCTGTCTCTTTTCAGAAAGCTTCCTTAATTTTTGGGCAATTACCTCGCCCAAACGTGCCCCTACCCCGCTATCGATTTCATCAAAGATTAACGTCGGGACTTGATCAACCTCTGAAAGGATTGATTTTAAAGCTAACATAATTCTTGAAACCTCTCCTCCCGAAACAATTCGGGCTAAAGGACGCAGTCTTTCTCCTACGTTAGGAGAAATCATAAACTCAATATCATCTATCCCTTTTGGACCTACCTTATATTTTTTTCCTTCTACTTCTATTCCGTTATCATCTTCGTAATTATTAATTGAAACTTTAAATTGGCATTTCTTCATATTTAAATCTTCTAATTCTCTTATCACCATCTCCTCTAAATCCTCAGCAATCTTTCTCCGATTTACATTTAGATGGTGAGAAATAGCAGATATTTTATTTTCCAGAGAATCGATCTCTTCTCTTAAATTTCTTACCTTCTCTTCACTATAATCAATGTCTTCTAATTCCTGACACATTTTTTGGCGATATTCTAATATTCCTTCTACAGTGGAGCCATATTTACTCTTTAAACTATTAATCAGATTTAATCTTCCCTCAACTTCTTTTAATTTTTGGCTATCCAATTCAATTTCGTCTTTATACTTTACAATTTCATTAACGATATCCTCAAATTGGTAGCCTATTTCCTTTAAATTTTCTCTAATCTTTTCTATCCGCCGATCCAAGGAAGATATCTCCCCTAAATCTATAGACACTTCACTTAAAGAATCTCTTACCGAGACTTGCTCTGACCCTCCTTCGTAGAGAACAAAATTAGCTTTTCCCATAGTCTCAATTATCTTCTCGGCATTTCTTAATACCATCTCTTCCTCTTCTAAATCTTTATCCTCATTTATAACTAGAGAAGCTTTATCTATTTCTTCTAATTGAAATTTTAAAAAGTCTATCCGCTTTAAATTTTCCTCTCTATCCTTTATCGACTGGAATAACTTTTTACTCTTTTCCCGCCACATTCGATAGTTATCAGATAATTCTTTTCTATATTTAATAATTTTATCTCCGCCCAGATTATCCATCAGGTCAATATGCTTGGAAGAGTCTAAAAGAGATTGATGATTGTGTTGTCCGTGTAAATCAACTAAAAATTTACCAATCTCTTGAAGTGCGGATAAATTTATCAACCGTTGATTAATCCAGCATTTATTCCGCCCTTTCTTATTAACTTCCCGTCTAATAAGTAAATCTCCCACTCCATCAACAATTTCCACATCTAAATTTAAATTACTTATTAGCTCTCTTTCCTGGGGAGCTAACAGAAATAGACCTTCAACTACCAAATTATCCTCTCCATCTCGAATTAAATCAGAAGCAGCAGAACCTCCCAAAATTAAATCTATCGCTTCTATAATAATAGATTTTCCGGCTCCGGTCTCACCTGTTAAAACGTTTAATCCTTCCTCAAATTCAATATTTAATTTTTTTATTAAGGCCATGTTCTTTATAGTTAGCTGAAATAACATTTATTCTGTATCCACCTCATAGTATAGTATAGTCAATAGATTATTATATAATGGTTAGTTGGTTGTAAAATTAATTTATTAACTGCTAACTAACAAAATAATTATCAATATATATTACACAACTTATGCTTATTTTTATATTATCTTTCTTTTCTTTTTTTTTAGAACTCGATACTATATACTCAATACTCGATACTATCTTTATCTTTCCGTCTTCTACCTATCAAATTCCGGTTTCCTTTTTCCTAACTATACGCTGTAGGCTGTACGCTAATTTAATTACTTATTAATCTGTCCACTCCATCTTAATTTTTCCCGTAAAACTGTATAAAAACTCTTTTCTTTAAAAGTAATTAAACGAGCTCCATGGTCTGATTTTTTTATTATTACTTCATCCTTTGGTTTTAAAACAAAGCCCTCTTGCCCATCTATAGTTACCATTACTTTTTCTTCGCTTGATTCCAATTTTATTTTTACCTGGTCATTTTCACCAATAATTAAAGGCCGGGCAGATAAAGTATGGGGGCAGATAGGGGTGAGTATTATGGAATTTATATTAGGATTGACAATAGGGCCACCGGCAGAAAGAGAATAAGCAGTAGAACCTGTAGATGTAGAGACAACCAATCCATCTGCTGAATAAGTAATAACATAATCTTTATTAACATAGGTAGCCAAACAGATAATTCGGGCAAAGGCTCCCTTACCTATAACTACATCATTTAAAGCAGTAAATTTTTTAATCTCTTCTTCTTTTCTTTTTACTATACAACTTAGCATCATTCTCTCATCAATAAAATATCTCCCCTGATACAGTTTCTCTAAAGACTTCTCCAGATCATTAATGCCAATTTGAGTCAAAAAGCCCAGCCCTCCTAAATTTACTCCAAAAACCGCTATATTTTCAGTAGCGGCCAATCTAGCTGCTCTAAGGAGGGTTCCGTCTCCCCCCAAAGAGATTATTAGATCAACTTCTTTAAGAAATTTTCCAGTAGGGCAGTTTAATTCTTCCTTACCTATTTCTTTGCCCATGTTTCCTTCTATACACACTTTTAGTTTTTTAGAATTTAGCCAATCAATTATCCTGCAGGCTGTTTCCCGAGCCTTTTCTTTTTTATAATTCACTATTAAACCAACGCTGTCTAATTTCATCTCCACCCTCCTTGAAGCAAATAATACACGACCAAACTAAAAATTGCTCCTGCTAAAAAATATATTATCTTTATTGTTCTTTGACGCGTAGCGCTTTCGAATTGAAACTTAACTTCAGAAATACTCTTATTTTTCATATTTAACAAGAGAATGCCACACGGCTGATAAGCAAGATAATACTCCAACATCTGTCTTCTAGTTTCCCGATTAGTAATATAGGGAATCTTCTCTCCGCTCTTTACTTCTACTACAAAGACTTTCCCTCTCTTCCTTGCTAAATAATCTATCCTCACTAAGTAGCGATGAATCTTATCACCGATAGTTATAAGGAGTGGTTTGCTTTTTTGGGCATCTATAATCGTATAACCATTTTTCCTCAATACTTTCTCTGCTTCTTTTTCCGCCTGCCTGCTTTTAGAAAATCTCTTCCTTAATCTCTTAGCTCTTAACCAATTACTTATTTTAATAAATAGAACCAGGCAGATTATCCCTCCACTAACGGACAAAACAAAGATTAAAACAACATTTTCATTTATATGCAAAAACTTCACTCCGAAAATTATTTTTGGGGAGAAAATTTTTGGTGAGCTTGTTTTACCACTTCTTCAACAACTTGCGAAAAATTACTTATCTTATCTTTTCCAGAATTTTTTAATAAATAGATAAGATATTCTATATTACCAGGAGTTTTTTTTAAGGGAGAAAAAGTTAAACCTCGAATACTAAAACCCATTTCTTGTACCTTATCGCCAACTCTCTCAATTACCATCTGATGAACTTCTGCCTTCTTTACTAATCCGCCCTTTTGAATAAACTCCCGTCCCGCTTCAAACTGTGGTTTGATTAAAGCCACCACTTCTCCTTTTTCCTTAATCAAATTATACACCGCTGGCAAGACTTTATCTAATGAAATAAAGGAGACATCTATGACAGCCAATTCAAAAAGGTCATCAAATTTATCAGCAGTAAGATATCTTACGTTGGTTCTGTCTATAACTACAACTCTGCTATCTTTCTGTAATTTCCAGGCTAACTGTCCGTAGCCTACATCTACACAATAAACTTTCTCAGCTCCGGATTTCAAAAGACAATCGGTAAAACCCCCCGTAGATGCACCAACATCTATCGCTCTCTTTCCTTTGACTAAAACGTTAAATTCTTTTAAAGCTTTTTCTAATTTTTCGCCACCCCTGCTTACATAGATAGTTTCTTTCTTTGTTACTGAAATGTTACTATCGAATTTAACTATTCGTCCTGCTTTATTAAATTTTTCTCCATCAACCAAAATTTCTCCGGCCATTATCGCACTTTTAGCTTTTTCTCTGGTAGCAAAAAATCTTTTTTCTACCAGTAATATATCTAAGCGTTCTTTCTTTACTTTTTTCAAACCTATAAATTCACCTCTTAAATTAGTCCTTAGTGAATAGTAAATAGTCGTTAGTATTAAATGCAAGTTTTAGTTGGCAGTTCTCGGTTCTCAGCGAGCAGGGGTAAATTACATACACCTGTCTTACTGATGACTGGTTAACTAATCCTTAACCGGCAAACTGGCTAACCGGATAACTAATACTTAAGAAATGCGAGATACTAATTAGTGATTACAGAAAAAGGAAGTTCCCATACAATTAAATTATAAATTAAATTACCGCGCATAATATCCAGGCCATTACCACTCCTATAAAGGCTCCTACTATAACTTCAAAGGGAGTGTGTCCAACTAATTCTTTTAAATTTTTATCTCTGATCTTTCTTTCCTCAAAAAATTCTAAAATAATTTTATTTAATACTTTAGCTTGTTCTCCCGTCTCTCTCCTTACTCCGGCTGCATCAGCCATAATAATAAAAGCTATGACTATAGCTAAAGCAAACAAAGGGGAATCCCAGCCTTCCTTTATACCAATAGTGGTAGCCACACATATAGAAAGGGCTGAATGAGTGCTGGGCATCCCTCCTGCTCCAATAAATCTCCCGATGTCCCATTTTTTTTCGGTAATATAAAATATTATTAATTTTAAGCTCTGATTTAAAACCCAGGTTATAAAAGCAATTATTATAATCTTATTTCTAAAAATTAAGGATAAATCGAAAATGTTAATCTTTATTACTTCCTATTTTTAATATTATTCGTTTTACTTTTCTGGTTTAATCCAATCCTCGTCCCTAAGTAAAGGCATGCTGATATCTATATGCCCAATTAAACTCTCCCTTTCATTCCCTCCCACTAATATTTGCACACCTTTAATAGGAGGAATTTCAGTTAAAGTATTAACTATGGAATAGACGGTCATTAATTCACCACTACTTCCTCCGGGATGATTTTTAAATATTTCCTCAGATAGGTCTATATAGGCGATATCATCAGCAATATATATTTCATTGATTTGAGTTCCTTCGGGAATCGTAGAATAAAGGTCGGAATTTTCCGGACCCTTTATCAACTCAATAACTGCCTGCCTGGCCAGAGAAGAGGTTTGTAGTATTTTTCTTTTTTCAGGAACCAAGTACATCGCCTGAGAATCAGAAAAGTAAAGGGTAACCTCGACCATCTCTTCTGTTGGCACGGGTTGAACTTCTTTTCTCTCTTCTTCTTTATAAGGAACTTCTTTGCTAACAACGGGCATTCCCTTGTATTTTTCCCAGGCAGGGACAATAAACTTATTAAATATTATATAGCTAAAAATTATAATTAGCGCAAAAACTATTAATGTAAAGATAATTTTTAGATTATTTTTTTTCTTCTTTGACTTTCTGTTTTTTGCCACAATAATTAACCCTATACACCGTCATCGGGGGTATTTTCTATATAATATTTTATCGCTTCAAACAAGGCTTGAGCGCTTTTCTGTCTAAATTCGTTGCTTTTTAGTAATTTTTCCTCTTTAGGATTAGAAATAAAACCAACCTCTACAATAACTGCTACCATATTTGCTCCTTTTAGCACTACAAATGGTGCTTGCTTTACTCCTCTATCCTCTAATTTTAAATATTTTACTAATTTTTCCTGCACAATTTTTGCAAAATCGAAACTACGCTGGATATTAGAACTTTCCTCCAGGTCAGCAATGATCTTAGCTAAATCTGTATCTAATTCCGGGTGAGCCCTACTGGCTCTATTTTCTCTATCCGCTACATCTCTGGCAGAAGCACCGATATATTTAGAACTTAACACAAAGGTCTCTATTCCTTGAGCACTGGGACGAGGATTTAAAACCGAATTAGCGTGTAAACTTACAAATATAAAACCATTTTTCTGGTTAGCAAAACTTGTTCTATTTTCCAGATAAACAAACTCATCTTTACTTCTGGTTAAATAAGTGGGAATACCAGCCTCTTTTAATAATTTCTCTAAATAAAGAGCAATCCCTAAAGTAACTTCACTCTCCTTCAAGCCAGTAGTAGGGTTAATCGCTCCTGGGTCTTTCCCCCCATGTCCGGGGTCAATAATTACTGCTCTCTTACCGGTTATCTCAGGTCCGGGAGCAGGTTTTTCTTTAGGTTTAGCGGGTGA
>CAZXYB010000014.1:0-1248 GCA_964644855.1 uncultured Atribacterota bacterium
TTGGAAGGATTAATTCAATTAGGACAAGAATTAAGTAAATTATTAACTCCTCGACTTATTTTTGATGTACTTTGGAGTACTCAATTAGGGATTATGGTTGGTATGCTTCCAGGTTTAACCGCTACTATGGGAGTAGCTTTAATGACTACTCTTACTTATAAATTTGCCAGTAGTCATGCAGTTCTGATTTTAATATGTATGTATATTGGTGCTATATATGGTGGAAGCCGTACGGCAATTTTACTTAATATCCCGGGGACACCCGCTAATGCCGCTACTACGGTTGACGGGAATCCTTTAGCAAAACAAGGTAAGGCGGGAAGAGCTATGGGCATAGCTACGACAGGATCTTTTTTAGGTTCTCTTTTTGGTATGATAATGTTGGCAATTTTTACCCCTATTATTGGAAATGCAGCTCTTAGCTTTCATTCTTTTGAATATTTTTGGTTAACAATTTTTGGTATTGTTATTTGTGGTTCTCTTACTGCACCAAAAGATCCTCTTAAAGGTTGGATTTCTGGATTCCTTGGCCTTTTTGTTGCCACAATTGGTATGGAAGCAATGCACGCTTATAGGCGTTTTTCTTTTGGAAATGTAGAGCTTGCCGGTGGAATTCAACTTCTTCCCGCAATGATCGGAGTTTTTGGTTTTTCTGAAGTTTTAATGGTTATGAAACAACCAGCAGTAGAAATTGTAAGTAACAAAATAGAAAAAGTAATTCCCAATCTTAAAGATATCGTTAAATATTGGAAAACCATTATTCGTTCTGGATTTATAGGTACTATTATTGGAGCGATTCCCGGTGTAGGGGAGGATATTGGTGCTTGGGTATCTTATGATTTTGCTAAAAAAGCAAGCAAGGAAAAAGAAAAGTATGGGAAAGGTAGTATAGAAGGTTTAATTGCTGCAGAGACTGGAAACAATGCTGCAGTGGCAGGGGCGATAATACCCGTATTAGCTTTAGCTGTTCCCGGGTCTGCTCCTGCAGCGGTATTATTAGGAGCAATGCTTATTCATGGGATTCGTCCCGGGCCTTTGCTTATGATTGAAAATCCAACTTTCATTTATCAAGTAGTTGCCATGCTATTTTTAGCAACTTGCGCAATGTTCATTCTCGGTCTTTCATTTATAAGAGTTTTTGTTAAAATCCTTATTATTCCCAGACAAAAATTAATGCCGATTGTATTTGCCCTTTGTGTTATTGGTTCCTATGCTCTCTCTGCTAAAATGTTTGATATTTTAGTAATG
>CAZXYB010000014.1:1348-13446 GCA_964644855.1 uncultured Atribacterota bacterium
GGAAGCTTTAGCCAGTGCAGATCGTATCCTTGAGACTGAAACTAAAAGCAAAGGGAGGATATTTTATGCCGAAAATTGGGTTTATGCACCAGCAATACAAAAAGAAGTTGAAATATTAAAAGAGACTAAGGGACAGATTTTATGGGCTTTAGGCGAAGAATCGCACAGTGGCTCTCATTCAGATACTTATGTAGTGTGGAGCCAGTCAGGAGGAGGTTCAGCGGTAGGAAAAGGCTGTCATCCTTTAACTCCCATTCTTTATCTAAAAAGACTCGAAGGTGAATTGCGGAACGGTAAACCAATAAAGCCTGCAACTGTAAGCTGTAGAACTCATGAAATAACCAGAAATCAAAATTTTATTGATGCTGGTTTCTTGCGGACAAAATATCATGATATTGAAGATTATGCCCAAATTCATTTAGTTTTTTCTGATGGAATGATTGCTGATATTTTTGCATCTGAAATTGTAATGGGAGGAGTTAAGAATTGGTTAGAAATTGTTGCCAACAATCACCATACATACTGCAATTTAAGTTGTACTAATGCTGTTAAGTTATTTAACCCTCGAGAAGATCAACTTAAAAATACCTACATAGTTGAAAAAATAGAAACTAAGCAGGGATGGAGTTTTCCGTCTCCCGATGAAGACTGGATGTTTGGCTATCCTCAAGAATTGAGTGATTTTATAAATTGTATTTTAACTAATAAACCTCCTCAATCTGATTCTAATTTAGCACGGGATGTAATTGCGGTTCTTTATTCTGCTTATGTCTCAGCAGAAAAAAATGGTTTAGAAGTAAAAATTCCACAAAGATAGAATATCTGAGGAGGAGGACATGAATAAACCTTATTTAGTTAAAAATTCTAACAAGATTGAACCTGTAATCTGCTCTTGTGGATTAAGTGTGAGACCTATAACTTGTCAGGATACATCTATTGCTAATCTTCATGTAACTCACATTAAAAATTCTCGTAAACATTACCATAAAAATTGTACTGAATTTTATTATATTATAGAAGGAAAAGGAAAAATGCAATTAGGAAATAGAGAAATTGATCTATATCCCGGAATAACCATTATGATCAATAGGGGAATAACTCATCGAGGTTATGGAGATTTTAAGGCAGTAATCTTTGGCGTCCCGGCGATAGAATATGATGATGAGTTTTTCGTGGAATAATGTTTAAATTAAGAAAAAATTAATAATTTAACAGTAAATGGGGAAAATTACTGATTAGCTTAAAGCTAAAAATATCCTACTTATCAATGGCTCAACAAGAAGCAAGAATTGAAAAAGGAACATTTATAATTAGTAAGAATTTATAATTACTTAGGAGGAGGATTGAGGGCAATTTTAAATATGTTTAAACTTGCGGGGAAAACAGCAGTAATTATTGGAGGAACAGGAATTTTAGGCTCTGCTATTGCTAAAGGATTAGGAAAAGCAGGGGCAAATATTGTTATTTGTTATCATATTACCAGCGCAGATAAGTTAATAGGTGAACTTAAAAAAGAAAAAATAATCTCAGAAGCTTATTATATAGATGTAATGGATAAGGAAAAAATAAAAGATTGTAGTGATAAGATAATTAAAGATTTTAGTAGTATAGATATTTTAGTAAATGCAGCAGGTGGGGAAGTTAAAAAAGCGACTACTTCAGAAGAGCTTAGTTTTTTTGATCTTCCTTCATCGGCATTGAAAAGAGTTATGGAACTCAATCTTTTTGGAGGAACCATTATTCCTTGTCAAGTCTTTGGAAGGACTATGGTAAAAAATAAAGAGGGCGGATCTATTATTAATATCTCTTCTATGAATGCTTTTCGTCCCCTAACAAGAACAGTTGGATATTCTACCGCTAAAGCTGCTGTAAATAATTTTACTCAATGGTTAGCAGTATATTTTGCTCAGAACTATAATAAAAAGCTAAGAGTTAATGCTATTGCTCCAGGTTTTTTTCTTACTCGACAAAATCATTTTCTTCTTTTAAATAAATATGAAAATTTTACTCCTAGAGCAAAATCCATAATATCTCATACTCCTATGAATAAGTTTGGTAAGCCCGAAGCTCTTATCGGTACTTGTATTTGGCTTGCCTCAGATGCATCGAGATTTGTAACAGGGACAATTATTCCTGTGGATGGAGGATTTAATGCTTATTCAGGAGTATAAGATATAAATAATTTATTTATATGATAAAATAGAAAAGGAAATAAAAATACCTATGTTTGGGAAAAAGTTAAAAGTAGTCATAACTGATTGTAATCATCCTTCTGTTGAAATAGAAAGAAGAATATTGAGCGAATTAAATACTGAAGTTATTTTGTTAAATTCTAATAAAAAAGGAAATATCATAAAAATAGCTGAGAATGCTGATGGAATAATAAATCAGCGTGTGCCCATAACAAGAGAAATAATTAAATCGCTAAATAAATGCAAAGTTATTGCTCGTTATGGAGTTGGGGTAGATAATATTGATGTAAAGGCAGCAACTGAATATGGGATTATTGTAGCAAATGTTCCTGATTACTGTGTTGATGAGGTCTCCACCCATGCCATAGCTCTAATTTTAAACTGTGCGAGAGGAATAATTTTATTTAATGGTAAAATAAAAGAAAAAAGATGGGGATTTTCCCTGGCAACCCCCCTTTTTAGGACCCAAGGGAAAACTTTAGGTATCTTTGGTTTGGGAAGAATTGGTAGTGCAGTAGCTAAAAAATCTATAGGGTTTGGCTTAAAGATTATTGCTTGCGATCCTTACGTTTCTAAAACTAATACTAAAATAAAAATGGTTAATTTTCCTCAATTATTATCAGAATCAGATTTTATTTCTATTAATGCTTCTTTGACAGATGAAACATGGCATTCTTTTGGAGAGAATGAGCTAAGAGCTATGAAAAAGAGTGCTTATTTAATAAATACTGCCCGTGGACCTATTATTAATGAGAAAGCACTTTACCAAGCCCTTAAAAATAAATGGATTGCTGGAGCCGGTTTAGATGTCTTGGAAAAAGAACCACCAGATTGGAATAACCCTTTGTTAAAATTAGATAATGTAATTTTTACACCTCATAGTGCTTTTTATTCTGAGGAATCTTATATTGAGCTGAAGACGAGGACTGCTAAAGCGGTTTTATCTGTCTTAAATGGGAAGTTGCCTGAAACAATTATTAATCCGCAAGTGCTGAATGG
Organism: uncultured Atribacterota bacterium; assembly: GCA_964644855.1. Taxonomy (GTDB): domain Bacteria; phylum Atribacterota; class Phoenicimicrobiia; order Phoenicimicrobiales; family Phoenicimicrobiaceae; genus Sediminicultor. Next base: position 4,540 of record CAZXYB010000014.1, read on the forward strand.
GAAGAAATAAGAAGAAAAATAATGTTTTTAAAAGGGAGACTAAAATTTGAAAAAAAATAATTTAAAAGAAGTCTTAAAAGAAGGTAAAAATGTTTTTGGGCCTTTTATGAAATTTACTGATCCAGCTGCGGTGGAAATTATGGGATTAGCCGGATTTGATTTTGTAATTATTGATGCAGAACATGGTCCTATATCTATACAAAGTGCTCAAAATATGATAAGAGCAGCCGAAACTGCAAATATTACACCTATTATTCGAGTAGCTAACAATGATGAAGCTCTAATTTTAAGAGCATTGGATATCGGAGCCCAAGGGATAGAAATTCCTCAGATTAACAGTAAGTCCCAGGCGATAAAAGCAGTTAGATCTGTTAAATATGCTCCTCAGGGTGAACGTGGAGTTTGTAGATATGTACGTGCAGCGAATTATTCTTCTATGGATAAATTTGAATATTTCAAATCTGCAAATAAGGAAACTATGATTATTACTCACATCGAAGGAGTTGAAGGTATAAATAATTTGGATGAAATACTATCAGTTCCTGGTATAGATGTTATTTTTATTGGCCCCTACGACCTTTCTCAGTCTTTAGGGGTACCGGGACAAGTTAACAATTCCTTAGTAGTAGAAAAGATGAAAGAAGTGGTTTTGAAATGTAAGCAAAATAAAGTTGCTGTGGGAACTTTCGCAGATGATATAGAAACAGCTAAATTTTGGGTTTCATTAGGGGTGCAGTACATGTCTTTTTCAGTTGATGTAGGAATTCTTTATGAGGCGAGTAAGCAAATTATAAAGAAATTTTGAAAAAAAGCATATTTTAGATTATGTCGTAGGAGGAGAATTTTTTGAGGATTTGGTTATTTTGTTTTGTTAGTATATTTTATTTATGAATCGAGAAAAGAGCATATAAAGGACTTTATCCTTATTTAGTTTTATTAAGTAAAACGAAATTTGACAAAAATATGAAAAGATTGAAATATTCTGTTTATTGTGATAATATTTAATATATGAAAGTAAGTTTCATATAAAGAAATTTTCCCTACTTTAAATATAGATGGTTGTTAAGAGAAGGAAATAAAAATGCAAGAAAAATATAATGTTTTTACAATCCAAAAAGGGATAAACATATTGAATCTTTTTAAAAAATATAACAAATTGTCCTTTACTGATATTCAGAAAGATTTAAAATACAATAAATCAACCTTATTTCGGATTCTTTATACTTTAGAGAAAAATAATTATTTGTCGAAAGATAATAACGGGAGATATGAATTAGGCTTAAATATTTTCATTTTGGGGAATCAGTTATCCCGAGTAGGAAAATTAAGAAAAGCGTCAGAACCATATTTAAAAGAATTAACTACGAAAACTAATTTTACCTCTCATTTAGGAATAATAGAAGGACTGCAAGTACTTATTATAGGTAAGTATAATCCTTCGAATAGTAGTATAAAAATGGTTTCCCATATTGGAAGACCGGTTCCTGCTCATTGTACCGGACAAGGAAAGGCGTTGCTGGCTTATTCTCCCCGAAAGATAGTTGAAAAAATAATTAAAGACTATGGTTTAAAACGTTTTACTTTAAATACTATAACCCGGACTGATGATTTTTTTGTAGAATTAGAGAAAATAAGAGAACGGGGATATGCCATCGATAATTCTGAACATGAAAAATATATTCATTGTATGGCATTTCCTATTATGAATGAATTTAATGAATTAGAAGCGGCTATAAGCCTTACTGGATTGATGATGGATTTCTCTGATGAGGAAGTAGTTAATAAAAATATAAAATTATTGCAAAAAACAAGAGACAAAATAAGAGAAAAAATGAATTATATAAAATAAAACAAAATAAGAAAGGATTAAATATGTTTAAATTAAAAGGTGTTGTGCCTCCAATGATTACCCCCTTTGACAAGGAGGGAAATATAGATGTCGAAAATTTAGAAAAATTAGTTGCTTTTTTAAAAGATAGGGTTAATGGATTATATATCTGTGGTTCTTACGGTTCCGGTCCTATGATGTCAGTAGAAGAAAGAAAAAAAGTAACTGAAATAACTGTTAAAATTATAAATGGCAAAATTCCTATTGTTGCTCATACAGGGACTACGAATACCAGAGATACTGTAGAATTAACAAAGCATGCAGAAAAAGTTGGTTGCAATGCTGCAGCAGCAGTCGGTCCTTATTATTTTCATCATAATGAGGATAGTCTTTTAGAATTTTATGGTTCTATGGTAAAGGCAGTAAGTGCTGATTTTCCTATTTATGTCTATCATAATCCGAAATTTTCCGGATACGAAATTCCCCTTAGTACTATGAAAAAATTAAAAAAGATAGGAATTCACGGTATTAAAGATGCAACTTTTAATATTTTAACCTTTGCTACTTATATGCGGGAATTAGCCGATGATAATTTTGATATTGCTTTAGGAACCGAGGCAATGTGGCTTTCTGCCCGAGCATTAGGTGCAGAAGCTTATATTCCTGGTTTGGGTAATGCTTTACCTGAGATATGTCAAAAGATGTATAAAGAAGGGATAAATAATGATTTTGAAGCTTGCCGAAAAACTCAATTTATTATAAATGAACTTAGAGATATTATGTATTTAGCAAAATCTACTCAATTGGCTATTTATGCCATGCTGGAGATTCGCGGCATCATCAAGGCTTATCCCCGGTCACCTTTCGTACCAGCTAAAGAGAGTGAAAAAGAGGCCATCAAAAAGCGATTAAATGAACTGGGAGTTATCTAATTATGTATTTTGCAATCATTGATTGTGGAACAACAAATTCTCGAGTTTGTGTTTTAAATGACAAATTTGAAATAATAAAAAGAGGAACCAAGAAAGTTGGAGTAAGGGATACAGCTATTAGCGCTTCTAAAGATATTCTTAAACTAGGATTAAAAAATCTTTTAGAAGACACTATTTTATCTGCAAGTCTTAAAATTAGGGATATTAAATTTGCTATTGCTTTTGGAATGATTACTTCTGAGATAGGACTTATAGAGATTCCTCATAGGTGGGTGCCTGTTGGGGTGAATGATTTAGCATCTAATATTAAAGTAGTGCAGGATAGGAATATTTTTCCTTTGGACATACCTATAATATTTATTCCCGGGGTAAAAAATATCTTTAAAGAAAATTCTACCCATAAAGATATTCGTAAAATTGATTTTATGCGCGGTGAAGAAACACAAGCAGCTGGTTTATTATCTAATTATCCGGATTTAAACTTTCCAATTATAATGGCAGTACTAAGTTCACATACTAAATATATTTATATTAATTCTCAAAAACAAATAGTTAGTTCTTTAACAAATTTAAGCGGTCAAGTTTATGAGGCAATTAAAAAAGAAACCTCTATTGGAAAATCCTTGATTAGTGATGATAATCTTCCACCTGTTAATTACTTTGATCTCCAGGTAATCGAATCTGCTTATAATTCGGTTAAAAATGCTGGCTTTTTACGAACATTACTTATGCCACGTTTTATGGAAGTTTTATTAAAAAACACTTGGTATGAAAGGGATCTTTTTCTTAATGCAGCTATTTCTGCTGAAGATTTAAAAGTGCTGAATGAATTCTCTTTGTTTAAATTTTCTCTATTGGAGACTAATTTTGTTTTAGTGGGTCACTCTCGTCGTTGCCGTATATTAAAATATTTTCTCATTAAACATTATAATATAAAAAAAGAAATTCAAATTATTTTCAAAAAAGAAGAAATTGACCAATTAGGAATTAGTGGAGCAATTAGTATTGCCCAAAAAGCAGGATATTTGGAAGAAAATAAAAATAATTTAGGGGGTAAATAAAATGCAATTTGTACGTTTTCAACAAAAAGAAGGATTGATTGCTTATGGAATTTTAGAAAATAACATAATTTATGAAATTATAGGGTCTATTTACCAATCTTTTAGGAAAACTGGTAAAACTTTTAATAAACCTGAGGTTAAATTATTAGTTCCTTGTGAGCCTAAAAATATATATTGTGTTGGTCTTAATTTTCGAGAACACGTTAATGAATTAAATTTGGAAATATCTAAAGAACCCGCAAATTTTATGAAACCAGTTACTAGTGTTATAAATACAGGTGAAAATATTGTATATCCCGAAACAGCAACAAGGGTAGATTATGAAGGTGAAATGGCATTAGTTATTAAAGATAAAATAAAGGATATTTCTATAGAAGAAGCAATGGAACATATTTTGGGTGTAACTCCGTTTAATGATGTTACTGAAAGAGAAATGAGTTATACTACAAGTCAAGTAACATATTGTAAAAGTTTTGATACATTTACTTCCTTTGGTCCTGTTATTGATACGAATATTAATCCACAAAATGCAGTAATAAGAACATATTTAAATGGTAAAAAAGTTCAAGAAGGGTATACAAAAAATTTAATATTTTCTTGCGCATATATTGTTTCATATTTTTCAAGAAGCAGAACTTTATTCCCAGGAGATATAATCTCTACGGGCACACCTTTTAATGTGCTTAGTATGGAGGATGGTGATAAAGTAGAAATTGAGATTGAAGGGATTAGCCCTCGTTTGATTAATTATATTTATAATCCAAAATTACATAAAGACTAATTTTATTTGTTTACTAGATTTATTTTTAACTTTAATTTGCAACAAATAATAAACAAGGAGGGAGGGGATAAAAAGTAAAATTATATATCTTAAAGAAGTACTAAATAGTAGTATACAAGAACATTAAGTAAAAAATGTAAATTTTAGAGAGGAGAAATGAAAAATTATGAAAAAGTCAATAGTATTTGGTGTGATTTTGGTAGTTCTTTTTGCTACGATGAGCGTCTTTGCTGCTTACCCGGATAAGAGCGTTACAATTATTTGTCCTTGGGGTGCCGGAGGAGGTACTGATAGAGTAGCCCGTTTCTTGGCAGCAGAATTAGAGAAAGAATATGGAAAACCATTCACAGTAGTGAATAAAACTGGTGGAGGAGGAGCTGTAGGACATGGAGCAGGTGCCTATGCTAAACCTGATGGATATACTCTTACTCTTGTAACCCTTGAAATTGCAAATATGCACTGGTTGGGTTTAACCAAGCTTACTTATAAAGATCTTGATTATGTAATCCAAGTTAACGAAGATCCTTCATGCGTAATAGTAAAAGCTGATGCTCCTTGGCATTCAATGACAGAATTGTTAGTAGATATAGCCATGCATCCTGGTAAGTTTATGTTTTCCGGTAGTAGTGCAGGGTCAATTTGGGATCTTTCAAGGATAGGTTTATTTGATAAGGTTGGAGTTCCTGTAGATTATGTTAAATGGATACCAACAAAGGGAGCGGCTCCATCCATAGTAGAGTTACTTGGGGGACATGTTGATGTAATAACCTGTAGTGCTCCAGAAGCATCTGCTCAATTAGATTCAGGACAGCTTAGGGCTTTGGCAATAATGGCGGACGAAAGGAATCCAAAATATCCTGATGTTCCTACTCTTAAAGAATTAGGAATTGATTGGTCTTCTGGAACTTGGAGAGGAATTGCTGTACCAAAAGGAACTCCTGAAGAAGTTATAGATTCTCTTTATGGGAAGCTATCAAAAATTACTAATTCTGAAAAGTATAAAGATTTTATGTCTAAGAATGGATTTGGAATTAAGATAAGAAATTCTGAAGAATTTTCTAATTTTGTAGAAGAACAAAATACTACTTGGAAAAAGATTTTAGAAATTGGTGGATACTTAAAATAAGAATATCTCCGCCTCCCTTAATGGGAGGCGGACTTTTGAGGATTAATAATGGATAAAAAAACAAATATTTGGTTTGGAATAATAATTGTAGCTATTGCTATTTTTGTAATTATTGTATCATTAAGTTTTCCATCTTTTATAGTTGGAGATAAAAAATTTCCTGGACCAAATTTTTTTCCGGTAATATTAAGTATAATTTTAATTATTGCAGGAGGATATGAAATTTTAATTGCCTGGCGAGATATGCGGGCCAAAAAAGCTACAAAAATTTCTAAGGAATTTTTTAAAGACTGGGGCAATCAGAATGTCTTGATAATAATTTTTAGTTTAATTATATATGTTTTTTTTTTAGAATGGTTAGGTTTTTTCCTGGCAACTTTTATCTTTAGTCTGATTCTTATGATCCGTTTAAAAACCGGATGGATACGAGGGACAATTTTTTCAACTATTGCAGTAATCGTCATAATGTTATTATTTGTAAAACTATTTAAGGTTCAATTACCAGAAGGGTCTTTAGGAATTATTTTTTGGAGGTAAATTAGATATGTCACTGCCAAATATCTTTCAATTACATATTTTGATACCCTGGATTATATCAATGGCGGTTGGGATACTGGTAGGAGGAACTCCTGGGTTAACTGCTACTATGGCAGTAGCATTAATAGTCCCTATAACTTATTATATGGATCCCTTAGCAGGGTTAGCAATGATTTTAGGAGTAAGTTTTACTTCTATATTTGCTGGTGATATTCCTGCAACTTTTCTTAGAATTCCAGGCACACCAGCTTCTGCAGCTGCAGTTCTTGATGGTTTTGAGATGTCAAAAAAAGGGAAAGGTTCGCTTGCTCTTACTATAGATCTAATATGCTCAGCCACCGGGGGTCTTATCGGTGTACTATTACTTATAATAATTGCTCCCCCCTTAGCAAAATTTGCCTTGAAGTTTACAAATTTTCAATACTTTTGGCTTGGTATGTTTGGGCTTAGTATGAGTGCCGTACTTAGCAGTAAAAATAACATTCGAGGTCTTATATCTGTTGCTTTGGGATTACTAGTTTCCACAGTTGGTATTGATATTACTACCGGTTTCCCCAGATTTACTTTTGGTAATATCGAGCTTATGGGTGGAATTGGATTTATTCCCGTTATGGTGGGGTTGTTTGGTATTTCTGAAGTTTTTAAAAATGTAAAAAGTAGAGATCGTTTAACACAAAGGACTATACACGATAAAATTAATATATCTTTATTTAAAACACTGGCTATTGTTTGGAAGAGGAAGTGGACATTATTAAAATCATCTTTTATTGGAACTTGTGTGGGGGCACTCCCTGGAGCCGGAGCAGATATAGCAGCTTGGGTCGCTTATGGTATTGAAAAGAAGACCTCAAAAAACCCTGAAGAATTTGGAAAGGGAAGTATTGATGGAGTTATTGCTCCAACCAGTGCAAATAATGCTGCCTTGGGCGGTACTTGGATACCGGCATTGGTTTTTGGTGTGCCAGGTGATTCGATAACTGCTATTGTGCTTGGGGCAATGCTAATGTATGGGCTAAGACCTGGTCCCCTAATTTTTCAACAAAGCTCAGATCTTGTTAGAGGTATTTTTGCTATTGCATTAATTTCTCAATTCTTTTTGATTCCTGTCGGATTGCTAGGCATAAAAGCTTACGGTCAAATATTGAGATTACCACGAAATATAATTATGGTTTTTGTTTTAATATTTTCAGTAGTAGGTTCTTACGCAATTCGAAATAGTTTTTTTGATATTTATATAATGATATTTTTTGGAATAATTGGTTATATATTTGAAAATTTAAATGTCCCTCTTGCCCCTATGGTTCTTGGGATTATCCTTGGACCTATGATAGAAGATAATTTAAGAGTGGGATTAATAAAAACAGGAGGAAATTATCTTCCATTTCTGACAAACCCGATTAGTGCTATTTTAGTTCTTTCAATTATATTTACTTTTTTTGGCAATAATATAATTAATTTATTTCGAATGATATTTAGAAAAAATAAATAAAAGGGGGATACTTTAAAGTGAATAAAATCCTTGAGAGAATCAGTGAGCCGGGAATTGTCCCGGTAGTTAAAATCGAAAAAGCTGAAGACGCACTTCCCCTGGGGAGAGCACTTCTTGCTGGTGATATCCCTATTGCTGAGATTACCTTCAGAACTTCCGCTGCAGAAGAGTCAATTAAATCTTTAACCAGAGAACTTCCAGAACTTTTAGTTGGAGCAGGTACCGTACTGACCGTTGAGCAGACAAAAAAGGCCATTTCTGCCGGTGCTAAATTTATTGTTTCCCCGGGTTTTAATCCTAAAGTAGTCGATTATTGTATCGAAAACGATATTCCTGTAACTCCTGGCATTAATAACCCAACCCAGATTGAGATGGCTCTGGAGAGAGGAATTAAGATAGTAAAATTTTTTCCTGCTGAAGCATCAGGGGGATTATCACTTCTCAAATCCATGGCAGCCCCTTATACAGAAATAAAATTTATTCCTACCGGAGGTATTAACCAGAATAACTTATCTTCTTACCTATCCAATAGTAAAGTACATGCCTGTGGTGGTAGCTGGATGGTAAAGCCTGAACTTATCTCTTCCGGTAATTTTTCCGAGATTACCAGACTTAGCAAAGAAGCGATTTCTATAATCTTAGGTTTTGAGTTTGTACATCTGGGAATAAATGAGGAAAGCAAAGAAAAGGCTCTTAATTCTGCCAACCAACTCTCACATCTTTTTTATTTTCCTGTAAAAGAGGGAACGACCTCTATTTTTGCTGGTCCAACTTTTGAGATTATGAAAAACCAATATTTAGGGAAGCATGGTCATATTGCCATAGCTACTAACGATATTCACAGGGCTATAGCTTACTTAAAAAAGAAGGGTATTTCCGTCCTTCCCGAGACTGCTAAAGAGAAGAACGGTGAACTTAAAGCAATCTATATAGATCAAGAAGTATCAGGATTTGCCATTCACCTCTTGCAAAAATAATTTTTACATGGAGAAAATAATGAAAAAATATATTACTTTTGGTGAGATAATGTTAAGGCTAAAATCACCTAGCCTGGAGAGATTTTTCCAGAGCCCTCTTTTGGAAGCTACCTTTGGAGGGGGAGAGGCAAATGTAGCTGTGGGATTAGCCCGATTTGGTCTCAATGTAGCCTATG
>CAZXYB010000015.1:0-1983 GCA_964644855.1 uncultured Atribacterota bacterium
CTATTTAATAAACAGAGGAACAAACACCAGAGCGACTATGGACATAACTTTAATCAATATATTCATAGAAGGACCAGCAGTATCCTTAAGAGGATCACCTACAGTATCACCTATAACTGCGGCTTCGTGGACTTTCGTACCTTTTCCTCCATAATTTCCCATTTCAATATATTTTTTGGCATTATCCCAGGCTCCTCCGGAATTGGCCATCTGTATAGCTAACAATACTCCTACTAATACCGCGCCAATCAACATACCTCCCAAAGCTTCAGGGCCAAGCACTATTCCTACTGCTATAGGAGATATTATGGCTAATAATCCGGGCAGTATCATCTCTTTTAAAGCACCTTTAGTGCTAATATCCACACATTTTGCAGAATCTGGTTTAGCTTTTCCCTCTTTCAGACCAGGTATTTCTTTAAATTGCCTACGAACTTCTTCTATCATTAAAAAAGCTGTTTTTCCTACCGCATTTATAGCTAAAGAAGAAAAAAGATAAGGCAAAAGACCGCCGATAAACATCCCCGCTACTACTATCGGATTAGTTATACTTACACTTTCCAAACCAACCGATTTACAGTAAGCTGAGAATAAAGCCAAAGCCGTTAATGCTGCTGAGCCAATGGCGAAACCTTTTCCGATGGCCGCAGTAGTATTTCCTACTGCATCTAATGAATCGGTAATTTCTCGAATTTTAGGATCCAGCCCAGCCATTTCCGCAATTCCTCCCGAATTATCAGCAATTGGGCCATAAGAATCTACCGAAACGGTCATTCCTACAATTGATAACATTCCTACTGCAGAAATTGCTATACCGTATAGTCCTGCAAACTTATAAGCTACTAAAACTGTAGCAGCGATTATAGCTAAAGGAATGGCGGTACTTTGCATGCCAACTGCTAATCCAGAAATGATAGTAGTAGCTGCTCCGGTAAGTGATGATTTAGCAATTGACTTTACCGGATAATACTGATAGGAAGTATAATATTCTGTTACTAATCCAATAATTATACCGGCAATCAACCCAGCCGCAGTGGCATAAAACACATTTAAACTATTAAATAAAACATTGGAAAGAAAAGCAGAAGCAATAATTACCAAAAATCCACTTACCAAAGTTCCCTTAGTTAAGGCATTGTGTAAATTCTTTTCGTTTTTAGTCTGTACAAAAAAAGTACCTATAATAGAGGCAATTGCCCCACAAGCTGCCAGTAATAAAGGAAATATTACTCCTTTGGTTCCTTCAAACAGTAATCCACCTAAAATCATACTGGAAATAATTGAGCCTACATAAGACTCAAACAGATCTGCTCCCAATCCAGCGATATCTCCTACATTATCTCCTACATTATCGGCAATAACTGCTGGATTTCTTGGGTCATCTTCTGGTATTCCAACTTCAACCTTTCCCACTAAATCAGCTCCGACATCTGCTGCTTTAGTAAATATTCCTCCACCCACTCTGGCAAATAGCGCAATAGAGCTTGCTCCCAAGGCAAATCCATTTATAATTTCCGGTTCTCTGATAAAGTAATATAAAGTGCCTAAACCTAATAATCCAAAACCCGCAACTGACATACCCATTACCGCACCTCCGGAGAAAGCAACTTTTAATGCTTTAGTTATTCCTCCTTCCACGGCAGCATAGGCAGTCCTTGAATTTGCTTTGGTTGCAATTTTCATTCCGGTTAAACCTGCTAATCCGGAACAAATTGCCCCCACCACAAAAGACAAACTGGTAACAGGGCTCCTCACCCATCCCAGTATAAGGCCAACTATAATAATAAAAAATACTAAAATGCTATATTCTCTCTTTAAAAAAGCCATGGCTCCCTGTTCAATCATATTTGCTATTTCTATCATTAATTCATTTCCCGGCTTTTCTTTCATTACCTTTAGAGAAAGAAATACGGCAAATATAAGGGCAATTATACCACTTAAAGGGATTAACAGTTCGATTTGCATATATTTATTCATCCTTTC
>CAZXYB010000015.1:2083-13428 GCA_964644855.1 uncultured Atribacterota bacterium
GATCTAATACCTCAAAAGGATTTTCTTCTAAAATTTTATCATCAACATATTTTAATAAGAATTTTCCTTCAGCATCATCCCGGCTTATACCAAAAGTTGTCTGAGTTAAATCATTGGTACCGAAAGAAAAGAATTCAGCTTCTTCTGCTATCTTATCAGCAGTCAAGGCAGCTCGCGGTAATTCAATCATAGTTCCTACCTTATATTCTAATTTTACCCCAGCAGACTTTATTTTTTCATTAGCTATTTTTCTTGTCTTTTTACATATTGGCGTAAATTCATTTACATGACTTACCAGAGGAATCATTATTTCAGGTTTCACCTTTATTCCCTTTTTGGTTAATTCTATGGCAGCACCTATAATAGCTTCTACCTGCATCTCATATATTTCCGGGTATAATAAACCTAATCTGCATCCTCTAAGTCCTAACATAGGATTCATTTCGTGTAAAGATTCAACTATTTCTAATATTTTTTCCTTTTTCTCAAGCTCTTTTAAATCTGCATTTTTCAATTTTAAGGTATTCACTTCTATTAAAATATCTTCCAGATTAGGTAAAAATTCGTGAAGCGGAGGATCGAGAAGTCTGATAATTACCGGTAACCCTTCCATGGCCTTTAAAATACCTAAAAAATCAGCTTTCTGCATGGGTAATAATTTTTCTAAGGCCTCTGCTCTGCTTTTTTTGGTATCGGCCATAATCATTTTTTGGACAATTGGTAAACGTTCCTGTGCCATAAACATGTGCTCTGTTCTGGTAAGCCCTATACCTTCAGCCCCTAATTCTCTAGCCTTTTGCGCATCTTCCGGTGTATCGGCATTAGCATAAACACCTAAACGTTTTATTTTGTTAGCCCAGGATAACAGGGTTTTAAATTCCTTACTCATTTTCGCTTCAATGGTAGGAACTTTCCCTAAAAATACTTCTCCTTTTCCGCCATCTATAGTGATAAAATCACCTTTTTTAATTATTATATCGTTAACAGATATTTTTTCATTTTCCAAGTTAATATTCAAGACACTGCAACCGGCTACGCAAGCTTTTCCCATTCCTCTTGCCACTACTGCCGCATGACTGGTCATACCGCCTCTGCTGGTAAGAACGCCCTGTGCTTCAACCATTCCATGGATATCATCAGGTGTTGTCTCTGTTCTTACTAATATTACCTTTTCACCATCTTTTCCCAATTCCTCTGCTTCATCGGCAGTAAAGATCACTTTACCATAGGCTGCCCCCGGCGAAGCCGGTAATCCTTTAGCAATTACTTCTTTTTTGGCGTTAGGATCTATTCCTCTATGTAACAGCTGATTTAATTGATTTGGCTCTACTCTTAAAAGAGCTTCCTCTTTATTTATTATTCCTTCATCTACCATATCTACGGCAATCTTAAGAGCAGCTTGAGCAGTTCTTTTTCCTGTTCGGGTTTGCAATAAATAAAGTTTCCCTTTTTCTATGGTAAATTCATAATCTTGAACATCCTTATAATGCTTTTCTAAAAGTTTGACTATTTTAATGAGTTCTTCGTATACTTTCGGTAAATCGTTTTGAAGATTAGATAAAGGCAAAGGTGTTCTGATACCTGCAACTACATCTTCTCCCTGGGCATTCAAAAGATATTCTCCGTAATATTCCTTTTCTCCGGTAGAAGGATTTCTAGTAAACCCAACTCCTGTTCCTGAATCTTCTCCCATATTACCAAAAACCATTTCTTGAACATTTACCGCAGTTCCCAAATCATCGGGAATTTTGTTAATCCTGCGGTAAGTTACTGCTCTTTTAGTATTCCAGGAATTAAATACAGCATCTATGGCGGTTTTCAATTGTAATTCTGGATCTTGAGGAAAATCTTTCCCGGTCTCTTTTTTAATGAGTTTTTTATATTCCTCCACTAATTTCTTTAACCCATCACAATTAATTTCCGTATCTAGTTTTACTTTAAGTTCTGTTTTTATCGCTTCTAAAACACGTTCAAATTTATCATGTTCAATGCCCAAAACCACATTTCCAAACATCTGTAAAAATCGTCGATAACTATCGTAAGCAAAACGCTCATTTTTTGTCTTGTCGATAACCCCTTGAATAGTAATATCATTTAATCCTAAATTAAGAACTGTATCCATCATACCGGGCATGGAAATTGCAGCACCGGATCGAACGGAAACCAATAAAGGGTCTTTTGTATCTCCTAATTTTTTTTTAGATACATCTTCCAATTCATTTAGTTTATCTTTTACCTGTTCATCTAATCCCAGTGGATATTTTTGATTATTTTCATAATACTCATTACATACCTCAGCACTTATAGTAAATCCATGGGGAACAGGAAGACCAATTCTTGTCATTTCTGCTAACCCTGCACCCTTTCCTCCTAAAATGGATTTCATATCTCCTTTTCCTTCATTAAAGAAATAGACATATTTTTTCATACTTATTTTTCCTCCTTTTTTTTAAGTTTAAGTATATTTGTGGCAACGTCTTCTATGGCCATATTAGTTATACTAATTACCGAACATCCAATTTTTTTGTAAATACTATCAGCATATCTTAACTCTTTAATTACTCTTTCCCTTTTATTATATACGCTCTCTTCTGGTAGTCCTAAAGCTTTTAATCGCTCACTCCTTATCTCGATTAGTTTATCGGGGTCCATAGTTAAACCGACTACTTTCTCCGGAGATAAACTAAATATCCCAACTGGTGGTTCAAATTCAAAATCTAATATTATATTGGCTACTTTTATACCTTTGTGAGCTAGATACATACTAAGTGGAGTTTTTGATGTTCGAGAAACCCCCAATATTACCAGATCCGCTTTGGATAACTCTAATTCTCCCTGACAGGCATCATACTTCACTGCAAATTCCATGGCTTCCATTCTTTTAAAATATTCTTTATCTAATTTTCTAATAATCCCCGCTTCTAATTTAGGTCTAATTCCGCTTACCCTTTCAATGTTTTCCATAATTGGCCCAAACATATCAAAAGAAACGACAGATTGTTTTTCGGATTCCTCTTTCAGAAATACTCTTAATTCTGGTTTTACAATAGTATAAACTATAAAGCCTTTCTCCTTATTGATTTGACTTATTATCCCTGTAATATCTTTTTTCGATTCAATATGGGCAAACAATTTCAACTTAATATCATCAGAATCAAACTGACTAAGCGCTGCATTTACTACAGTTTGAGCTGTTTCGCCAGTAGAATCAGAAATTATATAAACAGTAGGTTTAAATTTGACAATATCCATAATTACTTTCTCCCTTCTTTTATAGAAACAATTTTGGATAAATCAGCTACCTGATTGAATAATATTCCTACCTTTTTAATAAGTGCAATTCTATTCTTTCTGATGTCCTCATCTTTGTCCATTACCAGTACCTGATCAAAAAATTCATCGACTGGTTTGCATAAATCTCCTAATAACTTAAATGTTTCTTTGTACTCTTTGTTGTAAATAAATTCTCCTGTTCGCGGATAAATACTTTCATAATTATGATATAAACTTAACTCTGCTTTTTCCTTTAATAATGACTGGTCAATTTCGCTCTCTTTATTATTTTTCGATAAATTTAATACCCTGCTTGACGAATTGAGTATTTTTCTAAAAATAGGTTGATTATATAATTCCTCTATGGTCTTTATCCTATGTTTAATATCAACTACATCCCAACCACTTTCAACAGCTAAAACAGCATCGATTACATCATAACGAATTCCCTCTTCTAAGAAGATATTCTTTACTCTTTGTTTGAAAAAATTTAATATCTGGGAAACAATTTTATTTTCATCAATTTGCAATTCTAATAAAACACTTGTTTTGTACAATGATAAAGATTTCTGAATAATATCTTTTAACGATATTTTTAAGTTATTTTTCAGAATTATGGCAATTTTTCCGCGAGATTGTCTTCTCAATCCATATGGGTCACGTGACCCTGTTGGGGTTAAACCCATTATGAAACATCCAATAATGCTATCCACCTTATCGGCAATCCCTAAAATCATACCACTTTTAGTTAGAGGTAACCTGTCTCCTGAAAAACGGGGAAGATAATGCTCAAGGATGGCTTCCGCTACTTCATTTTTTTCACCAGATAAAATCGCATATTCTTTCCCCATTATCCCCTGTAATTCCGGAAATTCTTTTACCATTTCAGTAACTAAATCTGCTTTGCATAAATGAGCAGACCTTAAAATATCTTTTTTTACTTTCTGTTTAACCTGTAAAGCATCTGAAATGTAGTCACACAGCAATTCTAATCTCTTTGTTTTATCGAAAAGGCTGCCCAAATTTTCCTGAAAAATAACATTTTTTAATTTATCCACTCTTTTTTCTAAAGGAATCTTCAGGTCTTCCTGGTAGAAAAATTTTGCATCTTCTAACCTGGCCCTGAGAACATTTTCGTTACCTTCTTTAATCTTAGAGGCGTGCTTGCTTGAATTATTGATAATTACGATAAATAAGGGAAGCAATTCATCTTTATTTTTAAAAACAGGAAAATATTTTTGATGTTTTTCCATAACTACAGTTAGGACATCTTTGGGTAATTTCAAATATTTTTTATCATATTTTCCCAAAATTGCATTAGGATATTCAACTAAATATACTACTTCTTCTAACTGTTTTTCATTTATTATTTTTTTTCCATTTATTTCCTTAATTATCTGTTTTATATCTGTTTTGATAATATTCTCTCTAATCTGAGGATCAATTATTACATAATTTTTTTCTAGCTTCTTGAAATATTCCTGAGCAGAAGATATTTTAATTTTTTTTGGCGCCAAAAGTCTATGACCATAAGTAATATTTTCGGAATTTAAACCATTTAGATTGAACTTGACTATTTCTTTTCCATACAAGGCAAGTATCCATCTTATGGGACGGATAAATCGCAATGATCTTTTTCCCCATCGCATCGATTTAGGAAACTGCATATCTTTTATTATTTTAGGAAATATCCGCGATAATATTTCAATGGTTGGCTGGCCTATTTTGGATTTGAGAGCAAAAATATATTTTCCCTTTTCGGTATCTTCGATAATTAAATCCTCAGTATTTACCCCCTGCCCTTGAGCAAATTTTAGAGCAGGTTTTTGTAATTGCAAATCTTTATTGTAAGCAATTGAATAGGCAGGTCCTTTAATTTTTTGAAAAATGTCTTCCTGTTTTTCCTTAATGTGGAATATAAATAATATTAATCTTCGAGGAGTGCCATAAACTTTTATTTCTTTATAATTTATTCTGTTTTTTTCCAGGTATTTTTTTGCTGACCGTTTTAAGTCTTTTAACGCATTTTCCATATACTGCGCGGGTATCTCTTCGGTTCCAACTTCTAAAACTACATTCACCATTAAATTTTATCCTTTGCCTGACCTTTTATTATTTAATTAAAGGGAAACCCATTTTTTCCCTTTGCTTTACGTATTCTTCCGCACATAATCTAGCAATATTTCTTACTCGGGAAATATACCCTGTTCTTTCTGAAACACTAATTGCTCCCCGAGCATCTAATAAATTAAAAGTGTGGGAGCATTTTAATATATAATCATATGCCGGCAAAGGCAGTTCTATTTTTATTAATCTTCCGGCTTCTTTTTCATATATATTAAATAGGTTAAATAACATATGTATATCTGCTTCTTCAAAGTTATACTTAGATTGTTCTACTTCTGCTTGATGGCGTATATCTCTATAGGTAATATTTTTACCCCACTTTAAGTTAAAAACATTATCCACATCCTGAATAACCATAGCTAATCTCTCTAACCCATAGGTTATTTCTACCGGAATAATATCCAAGTCAAGCCCGCCAGCTTGCTGAAAATAAGTAAATTGAGTTATTTCTAACCCATCCAACCAGACTTCCCAGCCTAATCCCCAGGCACCCAGGGTAGGGGCTTCCCAATCACCTTCAATAAATCTTATATCATGCTCTTTCCTTGATATCCCCAAACTTTCTAAACTTTTAAAATAAATCTCCTGCACGTCTTCAGGAGAGGGTTTTAACATAACCTGAAATTGATAATGCTGCTGTACTCTATTGGGATTTTCTCCATAACGTCCATCGGCAGGTCTTCGGGATGGTTCGACATATGACACTTTCCATGGTTCGGGGCCTAATACCCTGAAAAAAGTAGCTGGATTCATTGTTCCCGCTCCTTTTTCCGTATCATAAGGTTGTTGAATGATACAACCCTGTTCTCCCCAATATTTTTCTAAATTAAAAATTATCTCTTGAAAATCCATATTAGCATCTCTTTTTCTTAATTATAAATAAAATTCCCTCTCATAGAAATTTTCTTAAAACTCATTATCCGTTAGAGAGAGAACTTGTATTTTATTAGTTAATATATCAAAATCAGCTTTAATTGTCAACGACTTATCTCGTATTGCGTATTGCGTATCGCGTATTGCGTAAGAAGTTGGTTAGAAAGTTAGTTAGTTACTTGGTTAGCTGGTTGAGAAATCAAAAGCGAGATGTTTTTCTTACTAACGACTATTCACTATTCACTAACGACTAGTCCGTTACAGAGTTTTCAAAAATTTCTCTGTTTTAAAGCTTTTCTCCGAATGATAGGATATGTATAAATCAGTTATTTTCTCTAACTCTTTCATCTTTTTATCAGGAATGGTAGCGTTTGATATTGTAGATAAAGGTGTAATTAGTATTTTCCTTACCAATTTGTTAAAATAAAGAGAGACTTTAATACACCTTTCTTTCTCTTCGGCTACACAATTATTGCATAACAGTCCACCTTCTTTTATATTAAAATACATCTCTTTTTGGTCTTCTATGCTTTTATTGCATCTGCAACAATGATTAAGAGAGGGTCTATATCCTAAAATTGACATGGTTTGCCATTTGAAAGATAAGGTCAGCAGTTTTGGGTCAACAGTTTTCCTTAAGTAATGTAAAACTTCTTTTAATAAATTAAATAAACCAATATTTATTTCTCTCTCCTCAGTTAATTTATTAACCACCTCCACAGAGTTAACGGCAAATGCAAATTTAGTAACATCTTTGCTTGAAGAAAAAAAAGATTCTAATATTTCGGTCTGACTTACAATATCAATGTTTCTACCTTTGTAAAACAAAAATACAGAGTGAGTTAATATTTCCAAACTGCTTCCGAATTTACTTTTTATCTTGCGGACTCCTTTGGCAATAGCAGTAATCTTACCATAATCTTTGGTATATATAGTAACGATTTTATCAGCTTCTTTGAATTCTGTGCTTTTTAGAACTATCCCTTCCGTTTTATACAACATATTATTAGCTAGTCCTCACTATAAAAGATCTTTTTTACCAAAAGCCTCAGGAAGTAATTCTCCTATTTTTTTAATTTTAACATCTCCCTTTAAATTTGCCATAATCAATAAAATCTCTTCACCAAATTCTGATATCACTTGCCGGCAGGCTCCACAGGGGGAACAAGGTTTATCTGTATCGCCAATAACAGCGATAGCTTTAAATTTAGTTGAGCCTTCTGAAATAGCTTTAAAAATAGCCACTCTTTCTGCGCATACGCTCATGCCAAAAGATGCGTTCTCAATATTACAGCCGCTAAATATTTTTCCATCAGAGCTAAGAACAGCAGCGCCAACTTTGAATTTAGAATAGGGAGTATAGGCTCTTTTTCTAGCCTTTTCTGCTTCTTTAATCAGTTTTTTAAATTCTTCTTTCATGGTATTTTTACCTTCTTTACTTAAACCACACCTTCGTTTCTTCAGACACCAAATTAATCCATATATTTCCCTGGTTTAAATTTATAATATTTCCTTGTCTGTTATAATACACGGTCGGATGGTTTTTAGAATTTTTAACCCACTTCGTTAAATAGTAATTTCCTCCGTAGAATATCTTGGCTATACCCTCTCCTACAACTTCCACATCCAGTCTTCCCTCTTTATCTCCTGGTATTTTTTCAACCGAAACATACTGAATGATTATATTGGAGGTAGTTATAGGTTCAAGGGTTTTGCTATCCTGATGGAGCTTAGAATTTATATACCTTAAATAGATATTCCTACTGGCATTATACTCATAAGATAGGTTATATTTTTGGCTATATTTAAAGGAGATTTTGGTAATATTCCCTCCTGATAAATTTAGTGTTCTTAGATTGAGTAAATTGTTATCTAAATTTACCTTATCCTGAAAACCCATTTTTCTACTCTTCTCTCTTATGTTTTGAGTTTTAGTAAAAAGATTTATCCATCCCCTAATATCTTTATCCCGCCAATAAGGAGAAGGGTAGCGCATCTGGTCTAAATTAATAATCTTTCCGTTCTTTAAACTTTGCCCTCCACAGTGAGCAAAGATGGCAGACCATTCCACAGCCAATCTGGAAAAATAATATCTACTGCTTCTGACCGGTCCTACTATAGCCTCATTGCTATTATTGAATACAGCCATTAATCTGGTAAAAGGGTATTCTACATTTGCTTCATAAATTACATCCGCCTTATTTAGGCCAGTTTGATGGATTATCTCCTCGGGTGAATTACCGATCGTTATAGCTAAGGGTCTTGCGGTACTAGCATAAATATTATTATTTATAGTAAAACATGCAAATAAAATAAAAAATAACAATATTGACCCGTAGAAAAATGATTTACTCAATGTTTCTTTCTTCATGTTTTTTCCTCTTGTTTTAATTTTTAAATTATTTTATAATTATTTGGCTTGATCAAATTCATCTTCTATCTCTCCAAAAATCTCCTCTAATAGATCTTCTATGGTAACTATTCCGGTGATTTTTTTATCTTTGTTTACTACTACCGCAATATGAACTTTCCTTCTCTGAAATTCTTTTAGAAGATTGGTAGCCCTTTTATTTTCCGATATTAAGTATGGCGGATGAATTAAATTTAACGAATTTATACTTTTACTTAATTTCTTTTCTAAATTACCAACAAGAAAGTCTTTAGCATAAATAAAACCTATGATATTATTTATATTATCTTTATAAACTGGTATCCTGGAGAGACCTTTTTTGTTCATTAAATATATAGAATTTTCTAAGGAAGTATTTTCTTCAACAGCTACCATAAATTTTTTAGGTATCATTACATTTTTAACAAGAATATCATCTAAATTTAATATTCTCTCAATCATGCTTTTTTCTCTTTTTTCTAACGCACCTTCTTTCTCACCAACTTCAAAAAACAGCTTTAAATCTTTTCTAGTGAATAAAGAAGGTAGGGGCACATACTCCTTGCCGGTGATAAGTCTAATAAAAAAGTTCGATATCCAGCTAAACAAGACCTCAACAGGGTAAAATATAAAATAGGCAGTTTTCATAGGATAAGCAGCCCTAAGAGAAATATTTTGAGGGTTATTTTGGGCAATAGTTTTTGGAATTATCTCACAGAATATTAATATAATTAGAGTAGTAAGCAATATCGAAATGGTGATTCCCCTATTACCCCATATATGCGCCGCCAGAGCAGAAGAAACAGAAGAAAATATTATTACTGCTACATTAGTTCCGATTAAAACCACCCTTAAAAATTTATCTGGTTTTTTAAATAAATTAGATACTATTATAGCTTTTTTATCTCCCCTCTTAGCCAAATATTTAAGATGTGTCTTGCTGGTAGATATAACTGCAGTTTCTATACCGGAAAAAAGGGCGGCAATAAATAGACAAACGAATAATATAAAAGGAATAATATTAATCAACCATTCTGTCAAAATTTCCTTACCTCCCAAGTATTTTTACCTGAAATATTATTCTCAGATTTCGGAAGTTTTTTTATTATCTTTACACTTCTAATCCTATTTTTTGCTACCCGTTCTATTATCATTCGAAGATTCTGATACTTAATCTTTTCGCCTTTTTTGGGTACCCTACCCAATAAATCAAAAATAAAACCACCTAAAGTCTCGAAATCATTTTCAGGTATTTCTATATTTAAAATATCGTTAATTTTTTCAATGTCTATGTTCCCATCAGCAATTACAGTATTATCTTCGGTTATCTCAAATAATTTTATCTCTTTATCGTATTCATCGATTATCTCGCCTACTACTTCCTCTACCACATCCTCCATAGTAACCAACCCTGCTGTTCCGCCATATTCATCAATAGCTATTGCAATTTGTATTCTGTCTTTCTGAAAAATATCCAACAGGTCATCTATTTTTTTATTTTCGGGAACAAAATAAGCCTTCCTTATTATCTCCTTTAAGGCCAGCTTCTCTTTTGAAGTATACCATTGTTTGTATATACCTAAAAGATCCTTGGCATACAATATTCCGATAATATTGTCTATAGTTTCTTCATAAACTGGTATTCTCGAATGTCCCATTTTTTTGATTAACTTTAATATTAAATTTAATTTTGTATCCGAGGGTATACAATCCATATCTACCCGTGGGATCATTACTTCTTTTACCGTAGTATCACCGAATTCGAATATATTTCTAATCATTTTTTTTTCTTCCTCTTCTATTACTCCCTCATCATTACCCATTTCAATCAGAGTTATTAAATCCTCTTCGGTAATTTCTTTTTTCTCTTTGACGCTTTTTTTACCAAAAAAGTAATACATGATGTTAATTATCATTTTAAAAAATTTGATTAGTGGTAATAGACCGGTGGAAATTATTTCTATCGGTCTGGCTACTTTTTTTGAAATAGCTTCTGCATTAGCAACAGCTAATGATTTAGGCACAATTTCTCCGAAAACAAGTATTATAAAAATCATTATTCCACTGGCTATGCCGATTCCCATATTTCCCATAAGTTTTATAGCTAAATAAGTAGCTAAAGAGGAGGCAGAAATGTTTACGAACATATTTCCAATTAAAATAGAAATTAATGTTCTTTGAGGTTCATCAAGGAGTCTGATAATTGATTTTACCCGCCAATTGTTTTCTTCTTTTTTTTGCATTTTCTTTAATTGCAGTTTATTAAGTGAGAAAAGAGCAGTCTCTGTGCCAGAAAAAAATGCTGATAGTATTATGAAACCCAATAAAGCAACAGCTTCAAATATCAATATTATTAAATTAAGAGGGTCATCCAAAAAATAATCACCGCAACTTTTTAAGAAACCATTTAGTATCTTCTAAAATATCGACCATTTTGATTAATTCATCTAAGATGATAGTTTACTCTTACTTAGTTAGATTAGGAATCTAAAGATAAACAAAAATTCCTATTTTAAATTCCTAATCTAACAATTTTAAACCATAAAATTACTAAAAATTAATACAGCTTATTTTTAATTAAATTATGCAAATTTAACTTTCTTCGATATTCTCATTTTTTGTAAGATTATTACTCCAGCTAATAAGACAATGCCCACACTATCAGTTAATAATCCGGGTGTTA
>CAZXYB010000016.1:0-13108 GCA_964644855.1 uncultured Atribacterota bacterium
CTGTACGCTCTACGCTAGCAAATACGATATACGAAATACAAACGATGATATAGGAATAATCTTGACACTGAGTATAAAGTATGGTAAATTTAGTCCTGTGTGATTTTATCTTTTATTAGGAGACATTTTTAATGAGACAAAGAATAGTTTTAGCTTGTAGTAAGTGCAAAAATAGAAATTATGATCAATATAAAAATAAGCAAAATACTCCAGAAAAAATAGAACTTAAGAAGTACTGTAAGTTTTGTAAAACTCATACCTTACATAAAGAAATAAAATAATTTCATCTTAAAGGTTTTATTAAAAAATTTCTAAGGTCCGTAGCTCCAACGGCAGAGCACTGGACTCCAAATCCGGGGGTTGCAGGTTCAAATCCTGCCGGGCCTGCCATTTTTTTATTACAATAGGAAAAAATAAAAATTAAATTGGAAAAAAAATGAAACTAAAAAATATTTTCAATAAAATAAACAATTTTATAAAAGAAGCTAAAGCTGAATTAAAAAAAGTTATCTGGCCTACCAAAAAAGATCTTAAAAATAGCACGATAGTAGTTATTTCTACTATTTTTATTGCCTCCATTTTTATTGGTCTAGTTGATATATTTTTTACTAAAGCACTAACTTTGTTTATGAAATAGTGCGCAATAAATGTTTGCTATTTTACGGTAAAAAGGAAGAGAGTTAATTGGTTATGATGGCTTCAAATAAAAAAAAATGGTATGTAGTTCATACTTATTCAGGATACGAAAACAAAGTAAAAATAAATTTGGAACAAAGAATTAGATCCATGGGAATGGAAAATCAGATTTTCCAAGTATTAATACCTACTGAAAAAGTCTTAGAGATAAAATCTGGCAAAAGAAAATATGTACAAAAAAAAGTATTTCCAGGATATGTAGTGATAGAAATGATATTGGATAATAATTCCTGGCAAGCAGTAAGGAATACTCCTGGAGTTACTCGTTTTGTAGGTTCAGGGGAAAAACCAGTACCCTTAAAAGAAATAGAAATAGATAATATATTAAAACAGATGGGGAAGGGCGAGAAAGTCCCTAAATTAGATATCGAAGTAGGAGAAAATATTAGAATTGTCGTTGGTCCATTTACTGGGTATACAGGAAAAGTGAAAGAAGTAGATTACGAAAAAAACAAGATAAAAGTTTTTCTATCAATTTTTGGTAGAGAGACATCTGTTGAGTTAAGTTTTAATGACGTAGAGAAATATTAAATTAGTCGTTAGTGAATAGTGAATAGTCGTTAGTATATCGTAGCGCGTATCGCGTAAATAAATTAGTTAATTGGTTAATTAGTTTTAAATAAGAAAATCAATTTATGGTTATTAGTTTACGATTTTTAGTTGTTAGTTTATCACTATTCAGCTAAAAATTTAAAACCATTTACATTAGTTAGTTACTTAGTTAACTGATTACTTAGTTTGAAATTAATTCAACCAGCTAACCAAGTAACCAACTAACTAGCTAACTAAATACTAACGACTATTCACTAACGACTAGTTATAGGAGGAATTTAATGGCCAAAAAAATAGTTTCCGTAATAAAATTACAAATACCAGCTGGCAATGCTAATCCTGCACCACCAGTAGGTCCAGCTTTAGGCCAACACGGTTTAAACATTATGGAATTTTGTAAGTCTTTTAACGAAAAAACAAGACAAGATGTTGGAACTGTAATACCCGTAATTATAAATGTACACGAGGATAGATCTTTTACTTTTATCTGTAAAAAGCCCCCAGTTGCCTTTTTATTGAAAGAAGCTGCAGGAATAGAAAAAGGATCAGGAGTACCCAATAAAGAAAAAGTTGCAAAGTTATCTCGGGCAAAAGTTGAAGAGATTGCTAAACGTAAAATGCCTGATTTAAATGCTAATGATTTAGAAAGTGCTATAAAAATAGTTGAAGGTACTGCCAGAAGTATGGGAATAACGATAGAGAATAGTAATTAATTATAGGCTTATGTGGAAGGATAAAATCCAATAATACCACAAGGAGAAAAAAAATGAGTAAAAAAAGAGGTAAAAAATATTTAGAGGCCATTAAAAATTACCAAAAAGATAAGTTTTACGAACCGGAAGAGGCTTTAGATTTAGTTAAAAAACTTCATTGGGTGAATTTTGTTGAGTCTATCGATGTTGCGATCAAATTAGGTATTGATACCCGTCGTTCAGAGGAACAGGTAAGGGGAGCGGTAGATTTGCCTCATGGTACAGGCAAGAAAGTGAAAGTTGTTGTTTTTGCACAAGGAGAGAAAGCAAAAGAAGCAGAAGAAGCCGGAGCTGATTTTGTAGGAGCAGAAGAATTAGCTGAAAAGATACAAAAGGGATGGACCGATTTTGATTCTGCTATAGCAACCCCAGATATGATGAAAATAGTAGGAAAACTAGGTAGAATACTTGGCCCTCGAGGTCTAATGCCTAACCCCAAAGTGGGAACTGTTACTTTTGATGTAAAAAATACCGTAGAGGCAGTAAAGGCTGGTAAAGTAGAATATCGGGCGGATAAATTTGGTATAGTACACGCACCTTTAGGAAAAATAAACTTTGATAAAGAGAAAATATTAGAAAATTTCATTACCTTTGTAGAGGCAATTATTAAGGCTAAACCGTCATCCGTCAAAGGAAGATATATACATAGCATTGCTATTTCTTCGACTATGGGACCAGGAGTTCACATAGATCCTCAAAAAATAAATGCTTGGATAGAAAAATCTAAAAAATAGAAAATAGAATACTTAAAAATATAAGAATAAAATATATTTATAGGTTTAAATATACCTTAGACAGCAGGAGTTATTAAGAGATTACTTAATAGATATTAAAATATCTTCCTGCCGAGGTGAGAACAAAGTGAATAAACTTACACTAGTTTCACCTTCCTTGTAGATTAATCTAAGGGAAGGTTTTTTATTGTGCAAAATATCTAATAGAGTTAGAAAGGAGGATAAGTTTTGGCTTTAAGTAGAGATTCTAAAAAAGAGATACTCCAGGATTTGATAGCAAAATTAAAAGAATCCAAGGGAGTAGTTTTAACTGATTATCAGGGAATGAATGTATCTCAAATTAGCAGCCTTAGAAATGAATTAAAAGAGAAGAAGGTCAAATTTAAAATAGTAAAAAATACTTTACTGGAAAAAGCTAGCGAAGAGCTGAACGTAGAGAATCTGACCAAAGATCTAATCGGTTGTACCGCAATGGCTTTCTGCAGCGATGACGGAGTTACCCCGGCTAGATTGCTCAAAGAGTATTTTAAAAAAAATAAAATTGATTTAAAGGTCAAATCTGGTCTGATAAACGGGAAAGTTTTTAGTCCGGAGAAAATTATGGAAATAGCTTCCCTGCCTTCAAAAGATGTCCTTATTGCCCAGATGATTAACGGAGTAAAATCTCCGCTTTATTCTTTAGTATTTATCTTGCAAGGACCGCTAAAAGGGTTAGTTTATACTCTGGAAGCTGTAAAAAAACAAAAAGAAGCTAAAGTATCATAGATTTTATGCTAAAAATATAATATGCAATATTGCATGCCGGACAAATAGAATAAAATAAAAGCTTTTTTTGATATGCGATATGCGAAAATGAGAGGAGGTGAAATAAATGGTAGAAAAAAAAGAAGTATCTGAAAAAAAAGAAGTAGCCACTAAAAAAGCTAAAAAAGTTACTGAGGAAAAACAATCTAAACCTGAAAGTGCATCATCAGTGGAAATATTAGAAAAGATAGAGAAAATGACCGTATTAGAATTAGCTGATTTAGTTAAAGCTTTAGAGGAAAAATTCGGAGTAACTGCTGCTATGCCAGTTGCCATGTCAGCTAACGCTGGTGGTACAGCTGAATCAGGGGAAGCCAAAGAAGAAGAAAAAACCGATTTTGAAGTAGTGTTAAAGGAAATAGGTCCAAATAAGATTAAAGTAATTAAAGAAATAAGAACTATTACTGCTTTAGGTTTAAAAGAATCTAAAGACTTAGTGGATGGTGCGCCAAACACTGTAAAAGAACATGTAGATAAAAAGGCGGCCGAAGGAATAAAAGAAAAATTAGAAGCGGTCGGAGCAGTTGTAGAAATAAAGTAAAAGATGGTTTTTGGCAATATCGAAGGTACTCTTTAAAAATATTTTTAGAGAGTATCTTCTTGCATTTTTAATTACCAAATGATATACTTATAATTTACGGAAATATATACCGTAGAGTGTATGTGTATATATTTAATTAGCTGGTTAGCTTGTAAAAATACGAATACAAGATACAAGACAATACAATTATCTAAATACATTTGTTAGCATATGGTTAGTGTATAAGCGAAAAGCTATAATTATTATTTTAAAATTAAGAAGTTAGTAGTCAGAGGTCAGAAGACTATGAAATAACTTAACAGATAACATAACTTTATAATCTAAAATGGTTCTGAATGCTGGCTTCTTTTTCTGAGCTAACTAACTAGTTAGTTAGCTATGTAATATGTAACAAACGATAAATAATGTGTAGCAAGAAGCGTTTTTATAATTTTAGAAATATAATCTTATTACTCATTACACATTACTTCTTACTGTGCTTTATATGAGATACGATTCACGAGATACGAATTGTCGTTGTGCTTTTTGTTTTTCATTATTATTATATAATAACGATTAATTTAATATTTTAATAAATATATAAAGGTTGGTGTTTTGCGATGCAGAATAAATATAAACAAGTGAAAGATTATTCCAAAATACCTGAATTATGTTCTATCCCCGATTTATTGGATATACAAAAAAAATCTTTTGCAAATTTTTTACAAAGACTCGTCCCACCCGATGAAAGAAAAATGCAAGGGTTACAGGAAGTTTTCGTAAACGTTTTTCCCATTCAAGATTTTACTGGTAACTTAATTTTAGATTTTGTTAGTTACTCACTTGGTGAATGTAAAGATTCTGCTTTTGGATGTTGGGAAAAAGGCAGAACTTATTCTGCTCCTTTAGAAGTCAAGATAAATTTAATCAGTAAGAAGACAGGTGAAATTAAGGAACAAGATGTTTTTATGGGCGAGTTACCGCTTATGACCGAAAACGGAGGTTTTGTTATTAATGGAGCAGAAAGGGTGATAGTAAATCAATTGATTAGATCTCCCGGTATTTATTTTGATGAAGAAAAAAGCAGTGGAGACAGTAAATCATTGTATAAATTTAAGATTATACCCAATCGTGGATCCTGGTTAGAATTTGGATTTGATTCTGCCGATATGATTTATGTTCGAATTGATAAAAAAAGGAAAATTCCAGCAACTACCCTATTAAGAGCATTAGGATATGAAAGCAATGAAGAAATAATGGAACTTTTTAATTACGAAGAGATTGTAAAAGCAACTTTAGAAAAAGATAATACTTCCAATGAAAAAGAAGCCCTGATAGAAATGTTTAAAAGATTGAGGCCCAGCGAACCTCCAACTGAAAGAAATACTCGTCAATTAATTTATAGATTACTTTTTGATCCTAAAAGATATGATTTAGCAAAAGTCGGAAGATATAAGATAAATAGAAAATTAAATTTTGAAAATCGGATATTAGGTAAAATTGTAGCTGAGGATATTGTTGATCCTAAGAACAATAAAATAATTGTAAAAGCAGAAGAGAAAATCAATCAAAAAACATTTTCCGCAATGCTTAACTTAGGAATAGAAAAGGTAAAGGTGTTAAATTCTGAAAATGAAACAGTAACTGTTTTTAATGAGAAAGATGAAGCTTTAATGCCGATTGTTGATAAACTGAGCGAAGGAATCAATGAAGGGATTATAAATGCGATTGTTGCTGAGGATATAATTAATCCGAAAACAGGTGAAGTAATTTGTAGTATAGGTGATAAATTATCCGATGCTTTAATAGATAAAATAGAAAAACGTAAGGAAAAGATAAAAATAAAAAAAGGTCCTTCGTTAACAAGAGAGGACATTATCGCTTCTTTAAGATATTTAGTTAATTTATATAGAGGAATTGGTTATATAGATGACATTGATCATTTAGGAAATAGAAGAATAAAGACAGTTAGTGAGTTACTTCAGGACCAATTTTACATCGGGTTAAGCAGGATGGAAAGAGTGATTCGAGAGAGGATGACTATCCAACCTGATGTTTCTGCTATTACCCCCCAAGCCTTGATAAACGCACGGCCATTATTGGCTACTATTAGACAATTTTTTGGGAGTAGTCAGCTTTCTCAGTTTATGGACCAGACCAATCCTTTATCCGAAATTACTCATAAAAGAAGGCTTTCTGCCTTGGGTCCAGGAGGTTTAACCAGAGAAAGAGCGGGCTTTGAAGTAAGAGATGTTCACCATACCCATTATGGTAGAATTTGTCCTATTGAGACTCCTGAAGGCCCTAATATTGGATTAATAGGTTCTCTTTGTATTTATGCAAGGGTGAATGAATTAGGATTTATCGAGACACCATATTTCAGGGTGATAGAAGGAAAAATAACTAAGGAGACCGTTTATCTCTCCGCCGACGAAGAAGATAAATATAAAATTGCTCAAATAAATATAAAAATAAATAAAGATAACAAAATTTCACAAAACGATGTACCTTGCCGGTTTAGAGGAGATATTATTGAGTGCCTGCCAGATGAAATAGATTTTATTGATGTATCTCCCAAACAGATTACCAGCATTTCAGCTAGTTTAATACCCTTTTTGGAGCACGATGATGCGAACAGAGCCTTAATGGGTACTAATATGCAGAGACAGTCTGTCCCTTTAATCAAACCTGAGGTTCCTTTAATAGGTACAGGAATGGAAAATAAAGTTGCTATCGACTCAGGTGCAGTTATTATTTCCCAAGATGATGGCTTGGTGAAAGAAGTAAGTGCGGACAAAATAATTATTAAAAATACTGAAAATATCCAAAAAGAATATATATTAAAAAAATTCGTTCGTTCTAATCAGGGAACTTGTATAAATCAGATGCCTTTAGTAGAAGAAGGAATGATTGTCAAGAAGGGAGATGTGCTTGCTGATGGTCCCTTAACTTCTGAAGGATATCTTTCTTTAGGTAGGAATATTCTGGTAGCTTATATGCCTTGGGAAGGCTATAATTTTGAGGATGCTATTTTGCTTAGTGAGAAATTAGTTAGAAAAGATGCTTTCACCTCTATTCATATTTCTGAACAGGAGTGTGTAGCACGAGATACTAAATTAGGATCAGAAGAAATAACTTGCGATATCCCTAATATTGGGGAAGGCAGCCTATCTAACTTAGATGAAAGAGGGATAGTTCGAATTGGAGCAGAAGTGGAATCAGGTGATATTTTAGTAGGAAAAGTAACCCCTAAGGGTGAAACTGATTTAGGGCCAGAGGAAAGATTATTAAGAGCAATCTTTGGGGAAAAGGCTCGAGAAATAAGAGATACTTCTCTCCGAGTTCCCCATGGTGAAAAAGGTAAGGTTATAGATGTAAAAGTATTTTCCAGGGAAAATAATGACGATCTTTCCCCGGGAGTAAATCAATTAGTAAAAATATTTATTGCCCAAAAAAGAAAGATTTCAGAAGGGGACAAGATGTCGGGAAGGCATGGAAATAAAGGAGTTATTGCCAAAATTTTACCTGAGGCTGATATGCCCTTTATGTCAGATGGTACACCAATAGAGATAGTATTGAACCCTTTAGGGGTACCTTCCAGGATGAATGTGGGGCAAGTTTTAGAAGTACATTTAGGTTGGGTAGCTAAAACGTTAGGAATTAGAGTTACAACTCCTATTTTTAACGGCGCAAAAGAAGAAGAAATTGAAGAAGCTTTAATAGAAGCAGGTTTACCCAAAGACGGAAAAACAATCCTTTATGACGGTAGAACAGGTAGACCATTTGACCAAAAAGTGACTGTAGGCTACAGCTACATTTTAAAATTAGCTCATTTAGTAGCTGATAAAATCCATGCTCGTTCTACCGGTCCGTACTCTCTAGTAACTCAACAACCTTTAGGAGGAAAAGCACAGTTCGGGGGTCAAAGATTTGGTGAAATGGAAGTTTGGGCCTTAGAAGGATACGGTGCTGCTTACAATCTCCAGGAGCTTTTAACTATAAAATCAGATGATGTGTTGGGAAGAATAAAGGCTTATGAAGCTATTGTTAAGGGTGAATGTATCCCTGCTCCCGGCATGCCAGAATCATTTAAAGTGTTAATTAAAGAATTACGCAGCTTAAGTTTAGATGTACAAGTTTTAGATTCTCAAGATAAAGAAGTAGATATTAAAGAAAATATAGATTTAAAAGATGAAATAAATGAAAATTTAATGAAAAAAATAACCTAAAAACTAAATTCGCATCTCGTGCAAACTAGCGCATAGCGTTTAGCGTAGAGCGTATACCTTTGGTTATATAGTTAGTTGGTCACCTGACTTATTAATTAGTTAATAAATCAGTACAAACCAGTTAACTATATAAACGTTAAACTATCTAACAAATATTGATTGGTAATAAGTATGTCTTTGATTTATCAAACCTGTTTCAACTTGAATAAATTCGGTACTAAAACATCGTAAAATACATAACAAGCATTCTATTTATATTACTATACGCTAAACGCTGTACGCTCCACGCTATATTTGCTAGCGACTAAAATAGGGGGTAATTATATTGACAATTTTGAAGAGTTTTAACTCGATCAAAATCGGATTGGCTTCGCCAGAGCAAGTAAAAAAATGGTCTCATGGTGAAGTTAAAAAACCAGAAACTATCAATTATAGAACTTTAAAGCCAGAGAAGGATGGCTTATTTTGTGAAAGAATATTCGGACCAGTTAAAGATTGGGAATGTAGTTGTGGAAAATACAAAAGGATAAGATATAAAGGTGTAATTTGCGATAGATGTGGAGTTGAAGTTACTAAATCTATTACCAGAAGGGAAAGAATGGGGCATATTAAATTAGCTTCCCCAGTTTCTCATGTTTGGTATTTTAAGGCTATTCCCAGCCCTTTATCTCTACTTTTAGACATATCTCCTCGTAACTTAGAAAAGATATTATACTATGCTCCAGACCGAAGAAGAGAACAGTTATTCGAAGTTATTGAGAAGGGTGCAACAGATTTAGAAAATGGAGATATAATTTTAGAAGCAGAATATAATATTCATAAAAAATATAATGAAAATTTTAAAGCTGAACAAGTTTACAATATTAGTAAGGTTAAGATATTTTCTCATAAAATAGGTGATGTGATTTCAGAGGAAGAGGATCAGGGTCTACAAAAAATATTTGGTAAAATTTTCTATCAAAAGGAATTATTGTTTCCTATAAGCAAAGAGGAAAAATTTGGAGTCGAAGAAGAAAAAGAAGGGATTGAAAGAGAGGTTAAAGAAGTTAAGGAAGAAGCTAAAGAAGAAGAAGTAGAAAATAAAGAGATCCAATACCGAATTACTAAAATTAATGGCTTAATTTCTGAGACCAACTTAAAAAGGTTAGGAGAAGAAAAAAACTTATCCTTGCGGGCAAAGTTAACCACTCAAAACATTGAAGAGTCTTGTTATATAGTAATACACCCCGGTAATACTTTTCGCAAAAGGGGAGAAATAATTTTAGAAATAGAAAATCTCCTTTTGAGTAATTATGATCCTGAATTTAAAGCAGGGATAGGTGCAGAAGCAATTAAAGAGTTATTAAAAGAGGTGAATTTAGATAATTTAACTTTGAAACTCCGTGAAGAATTAAAAAAAGCTAGCGGCCAAAAAATGAAAAAAATTATTAAAAGGTTACAGACAGTTGATGCATTTCGTAAATCTAATTGTAAACCCGAATGGATGGTGTTAGAAATAATCCCAGTTATTCCTCCAGATTTAAGGCCTATGGTGCAATTAGAGGGAGGGCGTTTTGCCACTTCAGATTTGAATGACCTATATAGGAGAGTCATAAATCGAAATAACAGATTAAAAAGACTTTTAGAATTAGGGGCACCGGAAATTATTATTAAAAATGAAAAACGGATGTTACAGGAAGCGGTTGATGCTTTGATAGATAATGGTAGAAGAGGGCGAGCAGTACTTGGTACCGGGAATAGACCCCTTAAATCATTAAGTGATATGTTAAAAGGTAAGAAAGGTAGATTTAGACAGAACCTTTTAGGTAAAAGAGTGGATTATTCAGGAAGATCGGTAATTGTGGTAGGTCCTAATTTAAAATTTGACCAATGCGGATTACCTAAAAAGATGGCTCTAGAGTTATTTAAGCCATATGTAATGAGAGAATTGGTAGCTAGGGATTTAGCTCACAATATCAAAACTGCCAAAAAAATAGTAGAAAAAGGTAAGCCGGAAATCTGGAGTATATTAAAGGATATTGTAGAAGATCATCCTATCTTACTAAATCGAGCACCAACATTACATCGCTTAGGGATTCAAGCTTTTAAACCCGTTTTAGTGGAGGGAAATGCAATTCAGATTCATCCTTTGGTTTGCGGAGCTTTTAATGCAGATTTTGACGGAGATCAGATGGCAGTTCATGTTCCTCTTTCGCCGGAAGCTCAAGCCGAAGCAGAAATTTTAATGCTATCTTCGAATAATATACTTTCTCCGTCCAATGGACTACCTATAGCTTTGCCTAGTCAGGATATGATTTTAGGTTGCTATTATCTAACTATGCGGGAAAGCGGAAAAAAAGGTGAGGGGAAAATATTAGCTAATCCCAGTGAGGCAATGAGAGTTTATGAGGATGGATTTGTAGATTTGCATGCTAAAATTAAATACAGAATACATAACTCCTTAAAGAGTACATCAGTTGGTAGAATTATTTTTAACGAAATTTTCCCTAATGATATGGATTTTATTAATTTAACCATAACCAGAAAATCCCTAGAAAAAATTATATCTTTTGTTTACCGAAAATATGGGAAAGAAATAACTGTTGATATTTTAGATAAGGTTAAAAAATTAGGCTTTAATTTTGCTACTTCTTCCGGAATTTCTATAGGGATAGTTGATTTAGAAATACCTTCCCAGAAGAATAAGATATTAGAAGTGGCTGAAAAGGAAGTAGATAAAATTCAAGAACAATATAATTATGGATTAATTATGGATGATGAGAGAGAACAGAAAATTGTAAATGCCTGGACCAAAGCTGCAAATGATGTAGTTGATGCTATTTTAAAGAATTTAGATAAATTTAATCCTTTATATATTATGGCTGATTCCGGAGCTCGAGGAAGTAAGCGACAGATTGGTCAATTAGCCGGGATGAGGGGTTTAATGGCTGATCCTTCGGGAAAAATTATTGAATTTCCTATTAGATCTAATTTTAGAGATGGTTTGTCAGTATTAGAGTATTTTATTTCTACCCATGGAGCTCGAAAAGGGTTAGCAGACACTGCTCTTAGAACTTCAAAATCAGGGTATTTAACCAGAAGATTGGTTGATGTAGCTCAAGATGCAATTATCAGAGAAGAAAACTGTGGTACATCTGATGGAATAATTATCAGAGCTTTTCAAGATGACGGTAATGTAATCGAAACTTTAGAAGAAAGGTTAGTAGGGCGAATAACTCAAGAAGAGGTAGTAGATCCTAAGACCAATGAAGTATTAGTTGAATTAGGGGAAGAAATTAACGAAAAAAGCGCTAAAAAGATTTCAGAAGCAGGGATAAAAGAGGTTAAAGTTAGATCAGTTTTAACCTGTAGAGCAGAACATGGAATATGTGCTAAATGTTACGGCAAAGATTTAGCTACTGGCAGATTAGTAAATATCGGAGAAG
The DNA here is from genome assembly GCA_964644855.1 of uncultured Atribacterota bacterium. GTDB lineage: Bacteria > Atribacterota > Phoenicimicrobiia > Phoenicimicrobiales > Phoenicimicrobiaceae > Sediminicultor. The sequence goes on from CAZXYB010000016.1 coordinate 11,713, forward strand.
CTGTAGGAGTTATTGCAGCTCAATCTATTGGAGAACCAGGGACACAGTTAACTTTAAGAACTTTTCATACCGGAGGGATTAAAATAAGCGGTGAAGATATTACTTTAGGCTTGCCACGGGTAGAACAACTTTTTGAAGTAAGAAAGCCAAAAAAACAAGCAGTAATTAGTGAAATAAATGGGGTGATAGAGGAAATTATCACTGAGGACAATTATAAGAAGCAGGTAGTGATTAATCCTGAAATATCAAAAGAAAATAAAGACGCTATCGAAGAAAAGAAAAAGATCTATAATATTTCCGCTGATTTAAGGCTAATAGTAGAAAAGGGACAAAAGATTAGATCTGGAGAAAGGTTGACTGTCGGGTTTATTGATCCTCATGATATTTTAAAGATTCAGGGGATTAAGGCAGTTCAGGAATATTTATTAAAAGAAATACAGGCAGTATATAGATCACAGGGGGTTAGAATCAGTGATAAACATATCGAGACAATAATTCGTCAGATTGCCCGCTTAAACATGATTTATGTCAGATCAGCACGTGATTCTGAGTTACTATCTGGAGAATTAGTGTATGTGTCAGATTTTGAAAAGGCTAATAAAAAAATAATAGAAGAAAATGAAGAAATTAACAAGAAGAACAGAGAATTGTTAGTAAATAAAAAAACTATTTCTCCATTGATAAATATTAAGACAGGGGAAATAATAGCCAAAGAAGGGGAAATTATTACTGATAAAATTATACCTAAAATTGAAACTAGCGATTTTACTGTATTGATAGTTGAAGATCAAGAAAATAAACAATTTACTATTGTTAAAGGAGAAAATTCCTTTATAGAAAGAATAACTGGCAATATTTTGATTGGTAGGGTAAGAGATAATATTCAAGAGGGCAAAACTGAAACTGACAATCTAAATGATTCTAAGATAAAATTCAATAAGGCTATTAGCAAAGAAATGGCAGAAAAAATTGCACATAATGATATTAGAATAATAAATTGTGCTAAACAAGATATTTACGAAAAGATAAAAGACAGGATTACTGCCGCAGATGTTATCAATCCAGAAGATTCCCAAGTTCTAGTGAGTGCGAACAAGCAACTTGTTTCCTCAGAAGTAAATAAGATCGTAAAAGCTAATGTAGTCAGAATAAAGGTATGGAAAGAAATTAAAGAGATATCCATAAGAGACGGATTGATCAAATCAATTAAAGATGAAATTATTGGTCGACCTATTGGTGAAGATATTAAAGACCCAGCAAGTGGAAATATTGTCGCGGATAAGGATCAAATAATTAGTAAAAATTTAATTAAAAAAATATTATTATATAAATTGAGTGAGCTACCATTGGAAGATGGAAGATATTTTTCTTTAGAAGGTAGAACTTTAGAATTCCT
>CAZXYB010000017.1:0-1815 GCA_964644855.1 uncultured Atribacterota bacterium
TAGAGAAGTTAAAGCATTTTCCTTATGATGATTTGGGTTTTGCTAAAATTGATAACCAAAGACATTTGAGAAAGGGTTTTCCCGAGGTAATATTCTGTCAAGGAAAGAGTTTGGAACAGATAGCTAAAATAGCCAAAAGAATAAAAGAAACGGGAGGCAGAGTTATTGCCACTCGAGCTAATTTTGAAATATATCAGGAAATTAAAAAGATTGTGCCTGAAATTATGTATTTTAAAGAAGCTAAAATAGTAGCGGAAAGAATAGTAGAAAAAAGTAGTAGTGACAAATATATTTTAATAGTTAGCGGGGGGACTGCTGATATTCCGGTTGCAGAAGAAGCAGGAGTAATAGCAGAGCTAATGGGTAATAGAGTAGAACGTCTTTACGATGTAGGAGTCGCCGGTATTCATCGACTTTTAAATAATTCTAAAATATTAACAGCCGCTAATGTTTTGATTGTAGCAGCTGGCATGGAAGGAGCTCTGCCGAGCGTGGTGGGGGGATTAGTAGATAAGCCTATAATTGCTCTTCCCACAAGCGTTGGTTATGGAGCAAATTTTAAAGGACTGTCTGCATTACTTACTATGTTAAATAGCTGTGCGCCGGGAATAGCAGTAGTGAATGTTGATAATGGCTTTGGAGCTGGCTATATGGCGAGCTTGATTAATCAATTAAATGAGGTGAAAGAATGAAAATTGCATATTTTGATTGTTTTTCCGGAATTAGTGGAGATATGATATCAGGTGCGCTTCTTGATGCCGGATTAAAAAAAGAGGATTTGGAAAAAGAATTAAGTAAGTTGAATCTTTCCGGGTATCGATTAGAAGTAAAAAAGACTACTAAAAGAGGATTGACAGCAACACAAGTTAAAGTTGAAATAGAAGAAAGAGGAGTAGAAAGAAAATTAAGAGATATTATAAATGGTATTGAGAATAGTAAGCTTGAAGAAGAAGATAAAAAACAAATTAAAAAGATATTTTATAAAATAGGAGAAGCAGAAGCCCAAATACACCAAAAAGATATTAAAGATATTCATTTTCACGAAGTAGGGGGAATGGATAGTATTATTGATATAACTTCTGCTGTCTTAGGATTGAGAATTTTAGGAATAAAAGAAGTATATTCTTCTGCTTTGCCTTTAGGAAATGGTTTTGTCAAGTGCGCTCACGGAAATATCCCGGTGCCTGCACCTGCTACTTTAGAAATATTAAAAGGTATACCTGTTTATAGCAGTGGAATTAAAAGTGAAATGGTTACTCCTACTGGAGCAGGAATTATTAGTAGTTTTGCCAAAAAATTTGGGGAGATGCCTTTAATGAAAGTAGAGAGAATAGGATATGGCTCTGGAGAAAAAGATTTTACTATTCCTAATATTTTAAGGGTGAACATAGGTGAGAAAATATTAAAGGATGGGAATATTGCTGATGATTATATCTATGATGAAGCTACACTGATAGAGAGTAATATTGATGATATGAACCCGGAATTTTATGATTATATCATGGACAGATTATTTCTCCTGGGAGCTTTGGATGTTTTTTTAACTCCTATCCGAATGAAAAAGAATCGCCCTGCACATATGCTTAGCATTATTGTTTACAAACAAAATCTTAAGGAAATACTAGAAGTATTATTTTCCGAGTCTACTACCTTAGGGGTAAGGATAAGAGAAGTAAAAAGATTGAGACTAGCTCAGAAGAATTTTATTACTGAAACAAAGTATGGTAAGATTAGGGTTAAAGTTGGTATGTTTAAAGGAGAAATTAAAAATATCGCCCCCGAATATGAAAATTGCAAAAAGATAGCCAAGCAGCA
>CAZXYB010000017.1:1915-8996 GCA_964644855.1 uncultured Atribacterota bacterium
TATTTTGTCTGAAAATATAGAAAAGAAAGACAAAGATATAAAAATTGTTGAACTCTGTCGAGTACCGCGTGAAGATGAAGCCCTTGCTATTGAGAGTTTATTAGCAAGCTGTGATATTAAATGTATCTTGCAATCAGGTATCACTCGTTCAATTTATCCTTTTACCATAGATGGATTAGCTGAAGTAAGTATCCTAGTCTCTGATAGGGATCTTGAGAAAAGTAAAGAAATTATTAAGCAAAATATTTAGGCAGAGTTAGCTGATTATAAAAATAGCGCGTAGCGTAGAGCGTATAGCGGATAGAAAAATGCAGTAATAAGTAATAAGAAAAGAGTTAGATAGTTAGCCGGTTACTTAGTTAGCTAGTTAAAATTGACGTATATTATGGTAAAAGCCAGAGGTAGGGGCAGACCTTGTGTCTGCCCGAAATAAGTACACCTGAATCTTAGCTTATGTAACGCGGTACTCAATACGAATTACTATTCATAAATTTACCAGTTAACCAACTAACCGAGAAGAGAGGAATTTTATGTTAAAGGAAATTACTATCCAAACTAATACTCAAACACAAATTTTAGATATAACCGCTCAAGTTCAAAAGATTGTAGAAGAAAGCGGAATTATAGAAGGATTGTGTTGTGTTTTTGTCCCTCATACCACTGCCGGAGTGACTATAAATGAAAATGCTGACCCTAGTGTTAAGCAGGATATAGTGAAGGAGTTAAATAAAGTAATCCCTTTTGACGATAATTACAGTCATTTAGAAGGGAACTCCGCCGCCCATATCAAGGCAAGCATCATCGGGTCCTCGGTAAACATACCCGTGAAACATAATAATCTTATTCTGGGAATCTGGCAGGGAATATGCTTTTGTGAATTTGATGGCCCACGTACCAGAAAATATTATGTAAAAATAATCTAAAATAAAGTTAGCCAGTTACCCTGTTTACCAGTTGCCCTGTTGTGAGTCACAAGTTACAAGGAGCAGAGGTGTATTGCTATATTAACTGGATAGCTGGAAAACCGGTTAACCGGGTAACTAAATGAACTTGCAACTGTTAACTAAAAACATGTATTCAAAACTAACGGCTAACGACTAATATAATTGGCAAATTGGTTAATTGGAGAATCGGTGAATTTTCTCCGAAGGAGAATCAATGGAAACTATTACCGGAACTGTAGAGAGAATTGTATATCGAAACGAAGAGAATGGTTATGTAATAGCTAAGATAACTGTGGATAAAAATGAAGAAAAATTAGCTACCATTGTGGGGAAGATGGCTTCTATAAACATCGGTGAAGCTTGCGAATTAAAAGGAGAATGGGTTAATAATCCCAAGTATGGCTGGCAATTTGGTTTTACTGACTATCAATTAATTTTACCCACTTCTTTACTTGGTCTAAAAAGATATTTAAGTTCCGGATTAATTAAAGGAGTCGGCCCGGTAACTGCTGATAGGATAGTAAAACAATTTGGTGACAAAACTTTGGAAGTTCTGGAGAACGATCTCCAGAGGCTAACTGAGGTGGAGGGTATTGCTGATAAAAGAGTGGAGATGATCAGTAGATCCTGGGAAGAACATAAAGAAATTAAAAGAGTGATGATATTTTTACAATCCTATCAGATTACTACCGGATATGCAGTTAAGATTTTTAAAACATACGGGAATAAAGCTATTGAAAAATTAAAAGAAAACCCCTATAGGTTGGTAGATGATGTTTTTGGAATCGGGTTTAAAATTGCGGATAAGATTGCACAAAATTTGGGTATAGAAGCTACCTCTCCGGCCCGAATAAAAGCAGGGATCAAATATATTTTAAACGAATTGGCTAATCAGGGTCATTGTTATGGCGTTATTACTGAAATAATTAAGTACGGAAGTGAACTATTAGAGGTTGAGGAGTCATTAGTTGAGAAAGCTTTAAGTATTTTAAAAAATAACCGCGAGATTATAATAGAAGAAGATAGAGTATGGTTACCTCTTTATTATTTTGCCGAATTAGGCGTGGCTAAAAAATTAATTGAGCTATTAAAGTTTCCTCAACAGTTAATCAATATAAATGTGCAAAAGAAGATAAAATATCTGGAAAAAAAATACGCTTTGTCTTTTGCTGAAGAACAAAAAGATGCCATTAATAAAGTCCTTATTAATCGGGTGTTGGTGTTAACCGGTGGTCCGGGAACGGGTAAAACTACTACTACTTTGGGCTTAATTGAACTTTTCGAGGAACTAAAGTTAAAAATAGTTTTGGCAGCGCCTACGGGTAGAGCGGCAAAAAAAATAAGTGAGACTACCGGCAGGAAGGCAAAAACTATTCACAGGTTATTAGAGTACAGTCCTAAGAGCGGAACTTTTATTAAAAATTCTGGGAATCCCATTAAAACTGACGTAATAATTTTGGACGAGGTTTCCATGATAGATATCCTGTTAATGAACAGTCTGTTAAAAGCAGTTTCTCCCGGCACCACATTAATTTTAATTGGTGATGTGGATCAGCTGCCTTCTGTCGGTCCGGGGAATGTCTTAAAAGATATTATCGATTCTGAAACTATTCCGGTGGTGAGACTAACCAGGATATTTAGACAGGACCAAAGGAGTTTGATCATTGTAAATGCCCATCGAATTAATGAGGGGAAATACCCCGTCCTTAAGGGGGAGAGAGAAAGAGATTTTTATTTTATAGAAGAAGAAACCCCTCAGGCTGCCGCCCAAAAAATAATTAACTTATGCACTGTTCGCCTCCCTTCAAACTATAAAATAGACCCGGTAAGTGATATTCAGGTCCTTTCTCCTATGTATAAAGGGGAAGCGGGTGCGGATAATTTAAATTATAGTCTAAGAGAGGCATTGAATCCTAAGGGAAAACAGATTAAATATGGAAATCATTCTTTTAGGGTGAATGATAAAGTAATGCAAATTAAAAATAATTACGATAAAGAGGTTTTTAATGGAGATATGGGGAGGATTAAAAATATAGATGCTGAGGAGCATATCTTAGAGGTAAATTTTTACGGCAAAAAAATTCGCTATGATTTTTCTGAATTAAATGAGCTGGTATTAGCCTATGCCATTACTGTTCATAAAAGTCAGGGGAGTGAATATCGAATAGTTATTATTCCGGTAATGACTCAACATTATTTGCTCCTTCAAAGAAATTTATTATATACTGGAATTACCCGGGCAAAAGAGATGGTGATATTAGTTGGGACTAAAAAGGCCTTATGGATTGCCATTAAAAATAATAAAACCTTTCATAGAAACACTTCACTAAAAGAAAGATTAAAAAATAAGTAAAAACAATAAAAAGTTAGACAAGGAGAAAAAAACTATGGTAAATGAAGAGATTTTGAAATCATTGGCTATTAAAACCGAATCAAAGATTGTTCTTTTGGTTGCAGATGGGATTGGTGATTTACCTTCAGAGAATAATAAAACAGTACTGGAAAAAGCTTTTATCCCTAATCTGGATAAATTAGCTTCTAAATCTTCCTGTGGGTTAACCGACCCAATATCTTATGGCATTACCCCTGGAAGCGGCCCTGCCCATCTTTCTCTGTTTGGATATGACCCGATTAAGTATCAGATTGGAAGAGGAGTTTTAGAAGCCTTGGGTATAGGAATGGAACTTACCTCCGATGATTTGGCCTGTCGGGGAAATTTTGCCACTATGAATGAATCAGGAATTATTACCGATCGGCGGGCAGGAAGGATTCCTACAGAATTAAATGAGAAAATTTGTCGGATAATGCAGGATAAAATTAACCAGATAAAGGGAGTTGAAATAATAATTAGACCGGGCAAAGAACACCGATTTGTGGTAGTGTTTAGAGGAAAAGACTTGGAAGGAAGTCTTTCTGATGCTGATCCTCAAGTAGTGGGACAAAAGTTAAAATATACCGAACCTTTAAGGCCGGAAGCAAGCAAGGCTGCAGAAATAATAAATGAGTTTATAGACAAAGCTATTGAAGTACTAAAGAAACATTCTCCGGCAAATGCTGTTTTGTTGAGAGGATTTGCTAAACATCCCGGTTTACCTACCATGGGTGAATTATATAAATTATCTCCCGCTGCCATAGCTACTTATCCTATGTATAAGGGGCTGGCAAAGTTAGTGGGAATGGAAATACTGGAAGCAGGGGAAACAATAGAAAAAGAATTTAAGACGTTAAAGGAAAATTATCAAAAACATGATTTCTTTTATATTCATATAAAGAAGACCGATAGTTATGGAGAAGATGGAAACTTTAAAAAGAAGGTCGAAATAATTGAAGAGGTAGATAAATATATTCCTGAATTGTTAAGTTTAAAACCGGATGTATTAGTAGTTACCGGTGACCATTCTACGCCTGCTTTAATGAAAGGACATAGCTGGCACCCGAATCCCTTTATGTTGTTTTCTAAATATATCAGGGTAGATGAAGTGAAACAATTTAATGAAAAAGAATGTGTTAAGGGAGGACTGGGAAGATTTTCAGCAGTGAATGTCCTTCCTTTAATGTTGGCCAATGCCTTAAAATTACAGAAGTTCGGAGCTTAATTAGAAAGAAGATTAAAAAACAAATGAATAAATTAGAGACTTTATTTACTCCGGAAGAGATAAAAAATACAGAATTGGCAGGCAAGTTAGTGGTAATAATTGATGTTTTAAGGGCTTCCAGTACCATAGTAACCGCTTTAGCTAACGGATGTCGTGGTTTGATTCCCATTTTATCTCCGGATAAGGCTAAGAAAAAAGCGCAGGAATTTGAAAATGAAAGTGTATTATTGGGAGGAGAAAGAGAAGGAATAAAGATAGAGGGTTTTGATTTGGGTAATTCACCGAGAGAATATAAGAAAGAAGTGGCGAAAGGAAAAACAATCATTTTTTCAACCACCAATGGAGTAAAAACATTAGAAATGGTTAAAGGCGCTCATAGGATAATTATTGGAAGTTTTCTAAATTTACAAGCGGTTTGTGATTATTGCACTAATTATAAGGGAGATATTTCAATAATCTGTGCAGGAAGGAAGGGTAAATTTTCTTTAGAAGATACTGCTTGTGCCGGTATGATGGTTAATTCTTTAAGGGATGTTTTTCCTGGTGACCATCAGGAAATAGATGCTAATTTAACAGCTCAGCTACTCTATGTAAAATTTGGCAATAATATCCTGGAGATATTAAGAAAATCTCAACATGGTCGATATTTAGAGAGTATCGGCCTGGGTGAAGATTTAAAGTTTTGTTCTCAAATGGATTTATTTCATATTGTCCCAATATTTAGAGATGGGATAATATCTATTTGACAAAATAAGGAGTAAAAATTATCATACACATACATAAAGTAAATCTTATTTTTAATCCCTAATAAAATTTAATAAAGAAAGGAAAGATTGGTTATGAAAAAAAAATTAATGATGATTCCCGGACCTACCCCAGTTGATCAGTCTATTTTGGATGCATTGAGCAAAGAAACGGTTTCGCATTTAGACCCTGAATTGGTGAAAACCTTAAAAGAAACTTTAAAGAATTTAAAGGCTATTGTTATGACTGAAAAAGGTCAACCTTTTAGCATTCCAGGCACGGGAACTTTAGGAATGGAGACAGCACTGGTTAATTCCCTAAAAAAAGGTGACCATTTATTAGTGGTTTCTCACGGCTACTTTGGAGATAGATTTGTAGAAATCGCCAGAGGTTACGGTATAGAGGTTGAAGTTTTAGCTTCCGAGTGGGGCAAGATTGTGGAAGTTGAAAAAATAGCCCAGAAACTAAAAGAAAAAAAATTTTCTGCTATAACAGTGACTCACGTAGATACTTCTACCGGAGTTTGTGCTCCTTTGGGAGAGATAGCAGAAGTTGTAAAAAGATTCCCTGAAACTTTATTTATTGTAGATGCAGTTTGTGCTGCCGGAGGAATTGAAGAACGTATGGACGATTGGGGTATTGATATTATTTTTGCAGGAAACCAAAAGGCATTTGGTGTTCCTCCTGGATTAGCAAATTTAGTATTTAGTGGAAAAGCTTTAGAGAGAAGAAATACATTAGGAAATATTTCTTCTTATTATATGGATATCAATCGATGGCTATCTATTATGCGCGAACCGGGTAGTGGATATTTTGCTACTCATGCAGTAAACATGGTCAATGCCCTTCATCAAGGTCTGAAAATTATATTGCAAGAAGGTTTAGAGGAAAGATTTAGAAGACATAAAAAATTTGCCCTGGCTTTTCAAACAGGATTAGAAAAAATAGGATTTAAAATACTTCCTTCAAAAGAAATAAGATCTAATACTGTATCAACCGTGTTATACCCTTCGGAAATTGAGGATTTGGCTTTTAGGGAAAAACTGTACGAGAACGGTGTTTTAGTATCTGCAGGCAAAGGCGTATTAGCGGGTAAGCTATTCCGCATAGGGCATATGGGTAACATAACCGAAAATGAAGTGGTTGCAACAATGAGTATTATTGAAAAAACTCTATCTGAATTTAATTACGATTTTGAACTGGGTTCAGGAATAGGAGCTGCCGAGAAAGTTTTGTTTACTAAATAATAAAACATTTAGAAATGGGTGACGGTTTGGGAAGAAAAATATTTTTTTGGGTACTTTTAATTGTTTATTCTGTGGTGATTTTTATTTTTTCTTCCCGACCGGAAGTTGGAGTAACCCAGCTTTTTTATGGGCAGGATAAAGTGATGCATTTTTTTGCTTATGGTGTCTATGCTTTTCTTTGCATAGTAGCTTTAAGCGACAAAATATTGCTATTAAAATTATTCCACTATTTTTTAGCTTTGTTTTTTTCTGTTTCTTATGGGACATTTAATGAAATTTACCAGTATTTTATCCCGGGAAGAGAATTTTCTTTGGGAGATATTCTATCCAATAGTCTGGGTATAATTACTTTTCTTGCTTTGGTCTATATTTTTCAAAGTAAAAAACGAAATAAAATATCCAAAAAGACATTTGGTGCAAAATAATTCAAAATACATATCTTATAGTTCAGATTAATGTAAAGTATAGGTTGTAAAATAAGAAAAGAGATTTCTATATATTAATCAGTGTAATCTAATTAAAATCTGTGTAATCAACTTCAAATTTAATA